>NZ_JBHWJJ010000013.1:0-105169 GCF_042732005.1 Streptomyces sp. NPDC059851
ACCCGGCCCTACCAGCCCCAGACCAACGGCAAGGTCGAACGCCTCAACCGCACCCTGCTGGACGAGTGGGCCTACGCCCGCCCCTACCGGTCAGAACAGGAACGACGCGACGCGTTCCCCCAGTGGCTGCACTCCTACAATCACCACCGCGGACACACCGCGCTCGCAGGCAAACCACCCGCCAGCCGCGTCCCCAACCTCACTGGGCAATACAGCTAGAGCTGTGACTTGTCCCGCTTGGTGAGGCCGTACTTGGCCGCGATCGTGTTCCACATGGTCGCGGCCGACTCCTTCGCCCGCGTCGCCTCCGCGCTCGACTTGTTGCCGTCGTTGGCGTCGTCCGTGCTCCGGGCCCGCCCGTCCTTGCAGCCCTTCTTGTCCCCGGCGATGTCGTCCGCCCAGGCCGCGTAGCTGTTGTCGGCGTCCGCCGAAGCCTTCCAGGCCTTCGTGAGCGCCGCGGACAGCCTCTCGTTGTTCGGAAGCTGGTCCATCTTCACGTCCTGGAGCCGGGTGACGAGCTCCTCGCGCTGCCGGGCCGCGTCGCGCAGGTCACCCGCAGCCGTGCCGAGGTTGCGGCAGGCCTTGATGTCGTCGACGGCCTTGATCACGGTGGACCGGCTGTCGTTGCTGTCCGCGAGGAGCTTGTCCAGCTGGACGGCCTGGGACCGGGCCGGGTCCACCGGCGCCTCGACCGCCGCCGCGGCCGAGCTGCCCGCGGTCGGGGTGGGGGCGGCAGCCGCCGCGGCCGGGTCGTTGTTCTGCGCCTTGTCGTCGCTGAGCAGCGCGCCGACGCCGAGCCCGACCACGCCCAGGCCGACCACCACGGCCGCGATGACCGCCGGCGGAACGCGCCGCGCCGGCTCGGGCGGGGGCGGGGCGGCGAACTGCTGCTGCGGATGGGCGCCCGGGTGGAACTGCTGCTGCGGATGCTGTCCGCGGGGCGGATACGGGCGCGGCTGCCGCAGCACCGGCTCCTGGATCGGCGGGAGCTGCTGGGTGTGCCCGTCGCTTCCGGCGAGCCCGTCGCCGTCGCGGAACAGCCCGTCCATGCCGTCGGTGACCGGCGGGATGTACTGGGTCGCCGCCTCGTCGTGCGGGGGAGCCACCGGACCGGCCGGGACCGGCGGTATGTACTGCGTCGCCGCCTCGTCGTGGCCGGGGACGGCGGGGCCCGCCGGGACCGGCGGGATGTACTGCGTCGCCGCCTCGTCGTACCCGGGGGCGGCGGGGCCCGCCGGGACGGGCGGAACGTACTGGGTGGCCGCCTCGTGGTACGCGGGGGCTGCCTGCGGGCCCGGGGCGCCCGGGACCGGCGGGGCGTACGGCGTCCCTGGTGCACCGGGCGTCGGGCCGGCCGGGACCGGCGGGATGTACTGGGTCGCGGCCTCCGGCAGCGGCGGGTAGCCGTAGCCGTGCGGCTGGCCGGGGCCCTCCCAGCCGGGCCCGAGCACATGCCCGGGCTCCCCCGGCCCGGGCGGGGGCGGCACCTGGCCGGGGGCCTGCGGCGCCTGCGCGTACGCCGGATCGGGGCCCCACGGCGCACCGGGCTGCGGGACCGCCTGCGGGGCGTTCCCCTGTCCGTTCTCCGTCACCGGGACTCCTTCGCCGACTACTCCGACCACTGCGAACCTACGGAACGCCGACTCACGCTACCCGGACCCCACCCTCCCCGTCAGGCCCACCTGCCCGCACGATCCATCACACACCCGGGCCCGTCTTCCGCTAAGCGCCACTCCGCCCTGCCGTGGAACGGACCCCGGCCTCGCGGAACATCGGGCTCGGCGTACGGGTCTCCCACACCACATCGAGACGGGACCAGCTCGCCCAGGAACAGCTCGACGCGCCGGCCGAACCCGGCGTCGCGTGGGCATGGCGGGATCGCTTCTGCGGTCGGCGTCGATCGCCGCCGACCGCCGGCCGGCCTTCCCAGGGGGCCCCACCGGCCCCGGGCCTGAACCGCCCGGCCCGGCGTCGTACGAGCCACGTCGGCCGATCGGAAGGCCGGACCCGAGCAATGGGCGCTCAGGCCAGCGCGAGCGGCGCGGCGCCGGCCGGGGCGCCGGGCTTCTTTGCAGGGCCGGGGCGGTGGAGGCACACGCCGGACACAGGGGGCAGCCTCCGGGCCCGTCCGAGCGCGACGAGACATGCGCTGCGGAACGTTATGCGCCCTCGTTGTCACCGCGCAGGGAATGGATCATCCTCTGCAGGACCCGGAACGTGTCCGCCTGCTCGGTCTCGGTCAGGCCCGCCAGCATTCTGGCCTCGACGGACCGGACGGCTGCGCTCGCCTTCTCGAGGCTTCGCCGGCCGCGAGGCGTGAGCCGCGCGGGAAGCACCTTCCCGACGGGTGCCTCCGCAGGCCTGGTCACGTAGCCGTCTCGTTCCAGGGCCTGGAGCAGCACGTTCATCGTCTGCCGTGTCACGAACGCGCCCCGAGCAAGCTCGGAGTTCGACAAGCCCGGTCGTTGCGCCAGCAGCTCGAGGCAGGAGTAGTGCGTCACGCTCATCCCGAGCGGCCGTAGCACTTCTTCCATGGCCACGCGGAGGGCACTCGACGCTTCTTTGAGCAGGTAGCCCAGTGACGTCTCCAGGTCGACGCCGACACCTTCTTGACTCATGTCAGTATTCTGACATAGCCTGCCGCGTGTCAGAAACCTGACATGAGAAAAAGGAGCGCCATCATGCCCGCCACCGGCCCCGACTTCATCTCGCTCCAAGTGCGCGACCTCGACGCTTCACAGGCGTTCTACGAGCAGTACCTGGGCCTCGTCCGCTCGCCGGCCGGACCTCCGCACGCCGTCGTCTTCGAGACGAAGCCGATCGCGTTCGCACTCCGCAACGTCATTCCCGGCACCGACCTCGCATCCGTCACTCAGCCCGGCATCGGTGCCGCGATCTGGCTCCACGCCACCGACGTCCAGGCCATCCACGACGCGCTCGTCGCCGACGGTCACACCATCGCCTCCGCACCGATCGACGGCCCCTTCGGTCGGACCTTCACCTTCGCCGACCCCGACGGCTACCAGATCACGCTCCACGACCGCGCCTGATCGACCCGAACGCCAGCGACGATCACCAGCGGTTGCGCCTGGGCTCGTGCGTTTGACGGTGTCGGCCGGACAGGCCGCTGTTGATCCGGCGTGGAGACCGGTGAGCCCGTGACCGGCGACTACTCGGACGAACCCCGACTTCCCGTCCTGACTGCACCGAGGCACGGGAGGCGGTCGACCATCTGCGCCCCCTGGAGACGCTCGACGTCACACCGCGCGGCCGGGCGGCCGGGCGGCCGGCCAGCGCGCCGCGGATATGGCGCAGCGGATCCCCACGGGCTAGGCGACCGCCTCCAGCCGCGCCGCGAACTCGCGGACCGCCGCTTCCTCCCGGTACGGCTGGACCCTCGCCCGGAAGTCGTCCAGGTACTCCGCGCCCCGGCTGGAGCGGAGCCCCGACAGCAGTTCCGCCGCCTGCGCCGCGGTGTGGCAGGCCTGCTCCACCTCCCTCTGCTGCACCTGCGCCGCCGCCAGCAGCAGCAGCCCGATCGCCCGGCGCCGCTCCTTCCCGGCCGGCAGCCCGGACAGCGCCTCCCGTGCCTGCCGGCCCGCCTGCTCCGCCTGCCCGAGGTCCCGGTGGCAGTGGGCGAGTTCATCCGCCAGGTACGCCTGGTCAAAATGCCGGATCCATACCGGATCGTCCCCGGCTTCCGGTTCCGCCCGTTCCAGCGCCGTCACCGCCCGCGAGGACAGCACCGCCGCCGCCCTGGCATCGCCCAGCAGTGCGTGCCCGCGCGCCTCGGCCGCGTAGAACATGGACTCCACCCGCGGGGTCACCTGCCCGCGCGTCCCCTCCTGCGCGGCCCGCGCCAGCTGGGCGATCTCCCGCGGATTGCCGAGCTCCGCGGCGAGGTGGCTCATGGACGCCGCCAGCACGTACCCGCCGTACGCCCGGTCCCCGGCCGCCTGCGCCAGCCGCAGCGCCTGGATGTAGTACCGCTGCGCCAGCCCCGGCTGCCCGGTGTCCACCGCCATGTACCCGGCCAGCTCCGTCAGCCGGGCCACCGCCGCGAACAGGGCCCGCCCCACCGGCTCCCGGTACGAGCCCCCGATCAGCCCGGACACCACGGAGTTGAGGTAGTGGACGACGACGGGCCGCACGTGCCCGCTGCCGAAGCGGTGGTCGAGCTCCTTGAGGGCTTCGGTGGTCGCCCGTACCGCGTCCACGTCCGCCATGCCCACGCGCGAGCCGCCGTTGCGGGCCACCTGCGCGTCCGCCCCGGTGATCAGCCAGTCCCGACTCGGCTCGACCAGTGCCGACGCGGCCACGCTCGACCCGGACAGGAAGTCCCGGCGCCCGACGTCGCTCCGCCACAGCTCGCTGACCTGCTCGATGGCGCCGCCGACGGTCGGGGAGAACTGCAGGCCGATCCCGGAGGCGAGGTTCTTGCCGTTGGCCATGCCGATCTCGTCGATGGTGACGGTCCGGCCGAGTTTGCGACCGAGCGCCTCGGCAATGATCCCGGGAGCCCGACCTCGCGGCTGCTGGCCGCGCAGCCAGCGCGCCACGGACGTCTTGTCGTAGCGGAGGTCGAGGCCGTGCTCCGCCCCGCACATGTTGACGCGCCGGGCGAGCCCGGCGTTCGAGCACCCGGCTTCCTGAATCAGTGCCTGCAGCCGTTCGTTCGGCTGGCGGGCGACGAGAGGCCTGGCTGCCATGAAAACCCCCAGAGGCCGCGGGTGATCGTTGGAATGATCACTTCCCGCCTGATGTGCGGAGAATCATCCGCTCTGCGTCGTGTCGCTACCCAACTCCGGCGCCACGGCCTCCCACGCGCCCCCACCCGTGCACCAGTGCGCCCCGTATGCAGGATCGATGCAGCGTCCACCGGCCGGTTCACCCCCGTAACCCCACCTGACGCCGGGAGTTGTGATGGTCGTGGAAGAGACCATCGGAGTCACGGAGACCGCATCCATCCCCAAGCAGCGCTCCGAGCTGCTGCTGGACCATGCCGTGCGGTACACGGAAGAACGGCACTGGGACGTCTTCGCCGGCACCTGGCTGGAGCACGCGGAGGGACGGGAGTTGTGCTCCTGCGGCGAGGCGGACTGCCCGGCTCCCGGCGCGCACCCCGCGGTGAAGGAGTGGGCGACGCTCGCCACTGGCAGCGCCGTACGGGTCCGGCAGGTGTGGGGGAAGCGGCCCGAGGCGTCGATCCTCCTGCCGACGGGACGCACCTTCGACGCGCTGGACGTCCCCGACTCCGCCGGATTCCTGGCACTCGCCCGGCTGGAGCGCATGGAACGCACCCTCGGACCGGTCACTTTGACGCCCGACCACCGCATGCTGTTCTTCGTGCTGCCGGGCGCCTCGGCCAAGGTGCCGGACATGGTGCGCAGGTACGGCTGGTCGCCGGCCGCGATCGACCTGCGGGTGCGCGGCGAGGGCGAGTACGTGGCCGCCCCGCCGACCCGCTTCGGCGGCCGCGGCTCGGTCCAGTGGGCACGCCGCCCCACGCCCGCGAACCGCTGGCTGCCGGACGCCGAGGAACTGATCGACGCCCTGGCGTACGCCTGCGGACGCGAGGCGGCAGCGGAACGGGTCGCCCGCCGCACACCCTGACGAACACGCCCCGGACCAGGTGCATTTCGCGGCCGAAAGTCATGACATACGTAACTGCCCCGCCTCTTGGGGCCGCCCTATGGTGAAGGCGTAGGACCACGGGGACGAGAACGAGAGGCAGACCCATGCCGAACCAGGGTGATGCGACGGGCGGAACGTCCGGGACGGGTGGCGCGCGACCGGCGCCGTCCACCGGGCCGGCGGCAGTACGGGTGGAAGGCCTGTGGAAGCGCTTCGGAGACCAGGTCGCCGTCGCGGGCATCGACCTGGAGCTGCCGGCGGGGAAGTTCATCGGCCTGGTGGGCCCGAACGGCGCGGGCAAGACGACGACGCTGTCCATGGTGACCGGGTTGCTGCGCCCGGACATGGGACGGGTCGTCGTGGCCGGCCACGACGTGTGGACGGACCCGGTCGAGGTGAAGTCCCGGATCGGCGTGCTGCCCGAGGGCCTGCGGATGTTCGAGCGCCTCTCGGGCCGTGAACTGCTCGGCTACATGGGACGCCTGCGCGGTCTGCCGGGCGAGGAGACCGACAAGCGGGCGACGCAGCTGCTGGAGGTGCTCGACCTCGCGGGCTCGCAGCACAAGCTGGTCGTGGACTACTCGACGGGCATGCGCAAGAAGATCGGGCTGGCCGCGGCCCTGCTGCACAATCCGGAAGTGCTGTTCCTGGACGAGCCGTTCGAGGGCGTGGACCCGGTGTCGGCGCAGACCATCCGCGGGGTGCTGGAGCGGTACACCGCCTCCGGCGCGACCGTCATCTTCTCCTCCCACGTGATGGAGCTGGTCGAGTCGCTGTGTGACTGGGTCGCCGTCATGGCCGGCGGCCGGATCCGCGCCGCGGGTCCGCTGGCCGCCGTACGGGGCGACGCGCCCTCGCTGCAGGCCGCATTCCTGGAGCTGGTCGGCGCCGGCGGCCGCCCCGCGGGCGACTCGCTGGACTGGCTGGGCGGGCAGGCCGCCCGATGAGCACCACCGCATCCGCCTCCGCGTCCGCTGCCGCGCCCTCGCCGGCACCCGCTTCCGCGGCGGCCGGCCGCGCCGCCGCGGTGGACCCGACCGCCGTGTTCGTCCGGCTGAAGCTCGCCCTGATACGCAACGGCCTCAAGGGGTCGTCGAAGCGCAAGGCCGCCTACGTCACGTCGCTGGTGTTCTCGCTGGTGGTGGCCTTCTTCGTGACGTTCGGCCTGGCCATGCTGCACGGGCACGCCCGCGCCGACACGGTCGTCGTCCTGCTGGCCGCCATCCTGGCGCTCGGTTGGACGTTCATGCCGCTGCTCTTCCCCACGGGGGACGAGACGCTCGACCCGAGCCGGCTGGTCATGCTGCCGCTGCGGCCGCGCGCGCTGGTGCGGGCCCTGCTGGCCTCCTCCCTCATCGGCATCGGGCCGCTGTTCACTCTGTGCATCGCGATCGGATCGGTGGTGGCCGTCGCACGGGGGGCGGCGGGCATCGCCGCCGGTGTGGTGGCCGTACCGCTGCTGCTGCTCGGCTGCGTCGCGCTGGCCCGCACCGTCGCCACGGCCAACGTCGGCCTGCTGAGCAGCCGCAAGGGGCGCGACCTCGCGGTCCTCAGCGGCCTGGTCATCGCCGTGGGCGCGCAGTTCGCCAACTTCGCGAGCGCACGTCTGATGGAGAGCGGCGGCCTGGCCCGGCTGGAGCCGGCCGCGGCAGTGGTGCAGTGGCTGCCGCCCGCCACCGCCGTCGGCATGGTGGATTCCGCGAGCAGGGGCGCGTACGCGGCGGCCGCGGGCCAGCTGGCACTGACCCTCCTCACCGTGCTGCTGCTGATGTGGCTGTGGGAGCGCAGCCTGACCCGGCTGATGGTCACCCCGGACGGCTCGACGATCGCCGCGGCCGGTTCGAAGGAGAAGCGCGAGTCGGCGGGCGGCGGCATCTGGTCGTGGCTGCCGGAGGGGCGGACGGGCGCCTCCCTCCAGCGCACCCTGCGCTACGCGGTGCGGGACCCCAAGACCAAGATGTCCTGGGTGTCGGCGCTGGCGGTCGGCCTGATCCTCCCGGTGTTCAACGCGCTGCAGGGCACGGGTTCGGTGTACCTGGCCTGCTTCGGGGCGGGCATGCTCGGCGTGCAGATGTACAACCAGTTCGGGCAGGACACCTCGGCGTTCTGGATGGTCGCGCAGACCATCGGGGGCACCCGCGACGCTTTCCTGGAGCTGCGCGCCCGCGCCTACGCCCTGGCCCTGGTCACCGTGCCGTACACGGTGCTGGTCACGGCGGTCACGGCCGCGCTGCTGGGCGACTGGCAGGGCTTCCCGGCCGGCCTGGGCATGGCGCTGGCCCTGCTGGGCTCGATGCTCTGCACCGGCGCGCTGGCCTCGGCCCGCTACCCGTACTCCATCCCGACGGACGGCGCCTTCAAGAACGTCGCGCCGGGCCAGGGCGGCCTCGCGTGGACGGGCATCTTCGCCGGCCTGCTGGCGTCGGCGGTGATCTGCTCGCCGGTGATCGCGCTGACGATCTGGTTCAAGGTGGACGAGGGGATGCAGTCCCTGTCCTGGATCCTGTTGCCGCTGGGCGTGGCCTGGGGCGCGGTGGCGGCCTGGGCGGGCGTCCGGCTGGCGGCCCCGGTCGTGGCACGGAAGCTGCCGGAGATCCTCGACGCGGTCAGCAAGGGCTGAGCGCCGGAGGTGCGGGGAGGGGGTGATCGGCCGGGAGGCCGGTCACCCCCTCCTCTTCGTACGGGTGCCCCTGCCGTACGGGTTCCCTGTGTGCGGATCCGTGTGCGCGGGTCGCATTCTGCGCCGGGCCGGGTCAGTGGCGCACCTGCGGGCGGAGGCCGTCGAGGAAGGGTTCCAGGACGGACCGCCAGGCGGTCGGCTGGTCGTAGTGGAGGTAGTGGCCGGCGTCGGGGATCTCGGCGTACCGGCCTTCGGGCAGGACCCGGACCATCTCCTGGGCCTCCGCGCGGCCGAGCTCGCCGTCGAGGCCCCGGACGACGAGGGTCGGGCAGTGGACCTGGGCGAGCTCCTCCCAGTGCGCGTCGTGGACCCAGGTTTCGCGGGCCGTCAGCATGTCGCTGCGGGAGAACAGGGGGCGCCAGCCGTCGGGCGTGCGGTGCATGACCTCGGCGAAGAAGGCACCGCGGCCGGGATCGGGCCGCTGCACGCGGGGGTCGTCCTCGCCGAACCAGCGGCGGGCGGCGTCCTGCGTGGGGAAGGGCAGGGGCCAGAGGCGGAACCACTCCGCCCAATCGTGCTGGGAGGCCTCGCCGAGGGCGGAGGCGCGCATGTCGCAGATGACCAGGGCCTCGACGAGGTCCGGGCGGCGAGCGGCCAGCTGCCAGCCGGTGAGGGCGCCCATGGAGTGGCCGACGAGGGTGACGGGGGCGAGGCCGAGCTGCTCGACGGCCGCTTCGGCATCGGCTACGAAGGCCTCACGGCCCAGGGAGCTCTGGACGTCCGGGCCGGTGGACGGACGGTCGCTCTCGCCGTGGCCGCGCTGGTCGAGGGCCACGACGCGACGGCCGCGGGCGAGCCAGCGGGCGGTGCCGGCCCAGTGGAGGGCACGGCCCATCAGGCCGTGGAGTAAGAGCACCCGGGGCGCCGGGAGGTCCGGCGGTGGGGCGGGGTCCGGCTCCCCGAACTCCCAGGCGGCCAGGCGCACGCCGTCGGCCGCTGTCACATCGATGCGCCGTACCACCGAGGAGGCACCCCCTTCGCTTCGCCGCCACACTATCGAACCCGCATTCGAAAATCGGCTTCTCGCGGTCAACACCGCTCTTTCGAGTGACCTTGCTCAAGGATTGGCGGCCCCTGCCGAGGGAGATCCTTTGAACAGGGAGGCGGGCCGCTCGGGGAAGACGGTCCGAAGGGGATGACCTTGAGAGCTCGGGGCTCCGGGTCAGCACAGGGGAGGACGGTCCCGGCGCCGCAAGGCGCCGGGACCACTCGCTCCTCCGCCTCCGGTCAGGCCTTCGCGACGAACACGTGCGAGGCGATCTCCGCCTCCAACTCGGCGGCCTCGCCGCCGCTGCCGACCAGCACACCGCCGGGCGACTCGGTCACGCTCACCACCGAACCGGGCTGCACCCCCGCCCGCCGCAGCGTGTACATCAGCTGGGCGTCCGTCTGGATGGGCTCGCCGATCCGGCGCACGACCACCGTCTTGCCCTCGGTGCCCGGCGCCAGGTCCGACAGGGCGACCATGCCGTCCTCGATGAACGGGTCGGCCTCGGCCTTCTCGCCCAGCTCCTCCAGGCCCGGGATCGGGTTCCCGTACGGCGACTCGGTCGGGTGGCGCAGCAGCTCCAGCACGCGCCGCTCCACCGCCTCGCTCATCACGTGCTCCCAGCGGCAGGCCTCCGCGTGCACCTGCTCCCATTCCAGGCCGATGACGTCGACCAGCAGGCACTCCGCGAGCCGGTGCTTGCGCATCACACGCGTGGCCAGCCGGCGGCCCTCATCCGTCAACTCGAGGTGCCGGTCGCTCGCCACGGCCACCAGACCGTCGCGCTCCATCCGCGCCACCGTCTGGCTCACCGTCGGCCCGCTCTGGTCGAGCCGTTCGGCGATCCGGGCGCGCATGGGGACCACGCCTTCCTCTTCCAGCTCGAGGATGGTGCGGAGATACATCTCCGTGGTGTCGATCAGTCCGGACATTCGTGCCCCTCGGATATCGTGCGCTGGCCCTGTCCCCAATTCTGACGCATCGCAGGGACAACCGTCCCGCGCCTTCGCGAAGCCCCGGGCCCACAACGGGGCCGCAGGGCCCCGATCGACGCCCGTATTGACACACCCTTGGTCCGGACCGCACGGTGAGCGGCGGACCCGGACGACCCCCGTCCCACCGCCTCTCTGGAAGGGCCTCGGCAATGAGCGAGAGCAAGCTGGCCGGTCAGTTCTTCGATGCCGCGATCGGCCTGCTCCAGCGGGTGCGGGACGAGGAGGGCGAGCGCATCGCCGAGGCCGGAACGGCCGTCGCGGACGCCGTCGCCGCCGGTAACCGGCTCTTCGCCTTCGGCGCCGGCCACTCCTCGCTCGCCGCCCAGGACGTGGTCTACCGGGCCGGCGGCCTCGCCCTGATGAACTTCCTCGCCGTCCCCGGCACCGCCGGCGTCGACGTCATGCCCGCCACCCTCGGCAGCGCCCTGGAACGGGTCGACGGGCTCGCCGGGGCCGTCCTGGACAGCAGCCCCGCCACCGCCGGCGACGTCCTGGTCGTCATCTCCCTCTCCGGCCGGAACGCCCTGCCGGTGGAAATGGCCGTGAACGCCCGCGCGCTCGGCCTCACCGTCATCGGGGTGACCTCGGTGGCGTACGCGCGGGAGACCCGGTCGCGGCACGTCTCCGGCACCTTCCTCAAGGACCACTGCGACATCGTCCTCGACAGCAAGATCGCGGTCGGTGACGCCGAGCTGAGCCACGACGGCATCGCCGCCCCCTTCGCCCCCGCCTCCACGGTCGTGACCAGCGCGATCATGCAGGCCGTGATGGCGGCGGCGGCAGGGGAGCTCGCCGCTCGCGGCATCGAGCCGCCGCTGCTGCGGTCGGGCAACGTCGACGGCGGCCACGAGTGGAACGGTCGCGTCATGCAGGAGTACCGCGACCGGATCTTCTTCCGCCACTGAGCAGCACCCCGGTCTACGGTTTGCCCTGCGCGGACCGGGCCAGGTCGAGGTCGGCCGCGACCCGGGCCGCGACCTCCTCCGCGTACTCCGCGTCCGCCCGCTCGAACACGGCCCGCGAGGACGCCCGCACGAACGTCAGCACGCCCAGGGTCCGTCCCCGGCTCCGCAACACCGCACACAGCACGTGCGCCGCGTTCTCGGGCCACTGCCGGTCCCGCGCCCACGCCTCGGCCGCCTCCCCGCGCGGGGCGGTCGCACGCACCGAGCCGATCCGGTCCAGCGCCTGCAGCGCCGGATGCCCCGGCTCGTAGCGCACCGGGATCCCACCCTGCCCCGACAGCGGCGGCGGCGACACGGCGTGCCGGACGAGCCGCGGCGCACGGTCCGGGTCCACCGACGGCTCCAGCACGTCGAGCAGCGCGTGGTCGGCGAAGCCGGCGAGCGCGAAGTCCAGCCGGACGGCGGCCGCCTCCCCCGGGTCCTCGCACTCGGCGGCCGAGCGCCCGGCCCGGTACAGCTGGCCGGTGCGGAACCGCAGCTGCGCCGTGTCCAGGGCGGTCCGGCGGGCCTCGGTGATGTCCTGGAAGAGCCAGCCGACCCCCAGCGGTACCGGCTCCTCGGCGAGCGGGGAGCCCAGCCTCAGGAACCCGCACCGCCAGCAGCGCCGCCGCACCCCCTCCGGGGTGCGCACGGACACCCACAGCTCCAGGGGCGCCTGCGCGGAGCCCTCGGCCAGCACGTGTTGGAGGGCGCCCTCCAGCTCCTCGGCGCCCTGGGTCAGCAGGTCGCCCAGCGGACGGCCGAGGAGGGCCGTGCGGGCGGAGCCGAAGGCGCGGGCGGCGTGCGCGTTGACCACGGCGGGGCGCAGGTCCACGTCGACGAGGACCACGCCCCAGGAGGCGTCCTCCATCAGGGCTTCGCTCAGCGCGATGGACCGCTCCAGGTCGATCTGGGCGTGCACCTCGCTGAAGGCGCAGTACACCCCGGCCGGCCTGCCGTCCGCGCCCGGCACCCCGGCGGACTGGGTGCGCACCAGGACGCGGCCGCCGTCCTTGGTGAGCAGGGCGAACTCGTGCACCTGCCGGCCCGGCACCTCCTGGGCGCCCATGAGCCGGTCCTCCACGTCCTGGGCGTCCGCGGCCCGGGCGGCCCACCCGGCGAACCCCTTGCGGCCCACCGCCTCGGCGGCGGTCCAGCCCAGGATCCGCTCGGCTTCGCGGTTCCAGTGGGTGATCACTCCGTCGGAGTCGAACGCGCACAGGGCCGCGTCCATCCCGTCCAGCAGCGCTGCGAGCAGATCGTCGGTGGGCTGTCCACGTCCGGAAGCACTCACCTGGCACCCCCTGCAGGTGTTCGCGTGTGCGGCACGTCAGATCATTGAACTGGAACGTGACGCAGCCCACACCGCATTCCCCGAATCGTCCCCAAATAAATAACTTGAGACCGCCGCGGAAGGGTCCTAGTGTCTGCGGTACACGAGAAGGGAGGTGGTTCCGGAAATGTACGACTACCGGACGCGTGAGGTGACTGCGGGCTAGGGCCCGTCGTCGCAACGCACCCAGTGCGGTGCCCGGCGGAAGACGCCCGGCGCCAATCCCAAGCAGTCACCCGACCCGCGGGCTCGCCGGCACGTCCGGCCGGCTTCTCTTACCTGCAGGAGAGAACCCGAGCCCGCGGGTCGTCTGCTGTCCGCGCACGGACGGGAACGACGAACGGGGAGAGCCGGGGCGGGCCCGCGGGCCCACCCGCCGCCACGGCTACGGGCACAGGCGCTCGATGCGCCACTTCTCCCCGTCACGGACGTAGTGCAGCCGGTCGTGGAGCCGGTTCTCGTGCCCCTGCCAGAACTCCACCTCGTGCGGGACCACGCGGATGCCGCCCCACTCCGGCGGCACCGGGACCTGCTCGCCCTCCGGATGCCGCGCCGCGAGCTCCGCGTACCGCCGGTCGAGCTCGGCGCGCGAGGCGATCACCCGGGACTGCTCGCTGGCCCAGGCGCCCAGCTGGGAGCCGTGCGGGCGGGAGCGGAAGTACGCGGCCGTCTCGTCGCGGCCGGTCCGCTCGGCGGTACCGGTGACGATGACCTGGCGGGCGATCGGATGCCAGGGGAACAGCAGGGCGACCTGCGGGTTGGCGTCGAGCTCGCGGCCCTTGCGCGAGCCGTAGTTGGTGTAGAAGACGAAGCCCCGCTCGTCGAAGGCCTTCAGCAGTACCGTGCGGGAGCTGGGCCGGCCGTCGGGCGTCGCGGTGGAGACGACCATCGCGTTGGGCTCGAACAGGTGCGAGTCCGCGGCCTGCCCGAACCACACGGCGAACTGCCGCATGGGGTCCTCGTCGAGACCGTCCTCAAGGACGATCTCCGAGCGGTACTGCTTGCGCATGGTGGAGGGATCAAGATCCATGTCGGTCACGCGTGCCATCCTGCCGCAGGAGTGCTCCTGCGAGTGTGCCGTATGTCACGCTTCCGCCTGGCATCCCGAGCCGCCAAAATCTTGGGGCCGGTCAGGAGCCCCCGCACGGGTGGCCTCCGGCCGTACCGGGCATCAACGGGGATGACCGCGCCGGACCGCCGCGAGTCACGCCGGGAACCGCGCGTGTTCGCACTATCTGAGGGAGCCGCCTGATGTCCGACTTCGTACCCGGGCTCGAAGGAGTCGTCGCGTTCGAGACGGAGATCGCCGAACCGGACAAGGAAGGCGGAGCGCTCCGCTACCGCGGCGTCGACATCGAGGACCTGGTCGGCCACGTCTCCTTCGGCAACGTGTGGGGCCTGCTGGTCGACGGGGCGTTCAACCCCGGCCTGCCCGCCGCCGAGCCCTTCCCGATCCCCGTCCACTCCGGTGACATCCGGGTGGACGTGCAGTCCGCCCTCGCCATGCTCGCCCCCGTGTGGGGCCTGAAACCGCTGCTCGACATCGACGAGCAGACCGCCCGCGACGACCTGGCCCGCGCGGCCGTGATGGCGCTGTCGTACGTCGCCCAGTCCGCACGCGGGCAGGGCCTGCCGATGGTCCCGCAGCGGGAGATCGACAAGGCCGAGTCCGTCGTCGAGCGGTTCATGATCCGCTGGCGGGGCGAGCCGGACCCCAAGCACGTCAAGGCCGTCGACGCGTATTGGACCTCGGCCGCCGAGCACGGCATGAACGCCTCCACGTTCACCGCCCGCGTGATCGCCTCCACCGGCGCCGATGTCGCCGCCGCCCTCTCGGGCGCGGTGGGCGCCATGTCCGGGCCGCTGCACGGCGGGGCGCCGTCCCGCGTCCTCGGCATGATCGAGGAGATCGAGCGCACCGGCGACGCCGTGGCGTACGTGAAGAAGGCCTTGGACAAGGGCGAGCGGCTGATGGGCTTCGGACACCGGGTCTACCGGGCCGAGGACCCGCGCGCCCGCGTGCTGCGCCGCACCGCCAAGGAGCTGGACGCCCCGCGCTACGAGGTGGCCGCCGCGCTGGAGAAGGCCGCGCTGGAGGAGCTGCACGCCCGCCGCCCCGACCGGGTGCTGGCCACGAACGTGGAGTTCTGGGCCGCGATCATGCTGGACTTCGCGGAGGTCCCGGCCCACATGTTCACCTCCATGTTCACCTGCGCCCGCACCGCCGGCTGGTCCGCGCACATCCTGGAGCAGAAGCGCACGGGTCGCCTCGTGCGCCCGTCGGCCCGCTACATCGGGCCGGGCAAGCGCGACCCGCGGGAGATCGAGGGGTACGCGGACATCGCCACGACGGCCTGACGGCCTGACGGCCGCAGGGACCGCCCGCCGACCGCCGGGGGCGCCGCATCCGGGACGGGATGCGGCGCCCCCGGCGCGTCCACGACGGCCGCTGCGACCCGGGGTCACCCCAGGGTGGCGTCGAGGATGCGGGTCCACTGGGCGACCACGCGGGCCCGGCGGGCCGCGTCGTCGGTCAGGACGTTCGCCAGGCCCAGACCGCGGGCCATGTCGAGGAAGCCCTGCACGGTCTCCCGCACTCCCGGCACCGACTCGTCCGCACCCAGTAGCTGGACGGCCATCCGGTGCGTCTCGCGGCCCAGGCGGGCTTCCAGCTCGGCGACGCGGGGGCGCAGCTGCTCCTCGTGGGAGGCGGCGACCCAGAGCTGGAGGGCGGCCCGGAACATCGGCCCGGTGTACAGGTCGACCAAGGCCTCGACGACGGCGGCGCGGCCGCTGCCGAACGCGCCGCCGGAGCCGGGGCCGGTGCTGTCGCGGAGGAGTGCGGGCAGGGCCGCCGAGCGCTCCTCGGCCATGAACTCCACGGCCGCGGTGAACAGGTCCTCACGGGTGCGGAAGTGGTGCTGGGCGGCGCCCCGGGAGACTCCGGCGCGTTCGGCGACGACGGCGACGGTGGAGCCGGCCCAGCCGTGCTCGGCGAGGCAGGTGATGGCCGCGTCCAGCAGGTGGCGGCGGGTGACGCGGCTGCGGGCCTGCTTGGGGAGGTTCCCCGGCCGGTCCTCGGCCGCCGTGCCGTCCGTGTCCGGGGCCGCCGCCCCGGCCGCAGCCCCGACCGCAGCCGCAGCCGTGGCCTTGGCCGCGGCCGCCTCCGTGGCCGTCGCCGGGGCTGTCACAGCGCCCCCAGGGCCCATGCGGGAGGCCGGCGCTCGAAGCGGGCGGCAATGCCCTCGCGGGCCTCGGCGGAGCCGAAGTGGTGGGCCGAGAGCCGGGTCAGCGTCTCGCCGTCCCGCTCCAGGGCGGCCCGTACGGGGGCGGTGACCAGCCGCTTGGTGGCCGCGAGGGCCTCCGGGCCGGCCTTGCGCAGCCCGGCCAGGACGGGGGCCAGGGCCTGGTCCACGTCCTCGCCGTGCACGGTGAGCAGGCCGATCCGGGCGGCTTCGGCGGCGTCGAAGACCTCCGCGGTCAGCAGGTAGCGGGCCGCGGCGCGCGGATCCAGTCGGGGCAGCAGCGGGGCCGAGATCACGGCGGGGACGACGCCGAGGTGGGTCTCGGTGAAGGCGTACGAGGACTGCGGACCGCCGGCGGCGATGTCGCAGACGCCGAGCAGGCCCAGCCCACCCGCCCGGACGTGGCCCGTGACGCGGGCCACGACCGGCCGGGGCGATCCGGCGATCTCGCGCAGCAGTGCGAGGAAGTCGGCCGGGTCGAAGGGGTTCTTCAGGTCGGCCCCGGCGCAGAAGGTGCCGCCGGTGTGGGTGAGCAGCACGGCCCGGACCGCGGGGTCGGCGCCCGCCGCGGCGAGGGCCGCACGTAGCTCGCCGACGAGGGCCGCGGAGAGTGCGTTGCGGTTGGCCGGGGAGTCGAGTGTGAGGGTGGTGATGCCGTGCGCGTGCGCGGCTTTGACGAGGGGCTCCATGCCGCTCCTTCTCAGCGGTCCGGGCCGGTTCCGGGGCGGGGGCGGCGGCCGCACCCGGGCGGCCGCCGTACCGGCCCGGCCGGCTGGTGCGGCTAGTACGACCTGGGCAGGCCCAGTGTCTGGTGCGAGACGAAGTTGAGGATCATCTCGCGGCTGACGGGGGCGATGCGGGACACCCGGGAGGCGGTGACGAGGGAGGCCAGTCCGTACTCGCGGGTGAGGCCGTTGCCGCCCAGGGTGTGAACCGCCTGGTCCACCGCCTTCACGCAGGCCTCGGCAGCAGCGTACTTGGCCATGTTGGCGGCCTCTCCGGCGGCCGCGTCGTCGCCCAGGTCGTAGAGGCGGGCCGCCTTCTGCATCATCAGGCGGGCCAGTTCCAGCTCGATGTGGGCCGCCGCGAGCGGGTGGGCGATGGCCTGGTGGGCGCCGATCGGCTCCTTCCAGACCTGCCGGGTCCGGGCGTAGTCGACGGCTCGGGCCAGGGCGAAACGGCCCATGCCGATGGCGAAGGCGGCGGTCATGATGCGCTCGGGGTTGAGGCCGGCGAAGAGCTGGAGCAGGCCTGCGTCCTCGTCGCCCACGAGGGCGTCGGCGGGCAGCCGCACGTCCTCCAGGACGAGTTCGAACTGCTTCTCGGCCGCCTGGAGTTCCATGTCGATGGGCGAGCGGCTGAAGCCGGGGGCGTCGCGGGGGACGATGAACAGGCAGGGCTTGAGCCTGCCGGTGCGGGCGTCCTCCGTACGGCCGACGATCAGGGTCGCATCGGCGATGTCCACACCGGAGACGAACACCTTGCGGCCCGTCAACACCCAGCCGTCACCGTCGCGGCGGGCGGTGGTGGTGATGCGGTGGGAGTTGGAGCCGGCGTCGGGTTCGGTGATGCCGAAGGCCATGGTGCGGCTGCCGTCGGCGAGGCCGGGCAGCCAGGCCCGCTTCTGGGCGTCGGTGCCGAAGCGGGCGATGACGGTGCCGCAGATGGCGGGAGACACGACCATCATCAACAACGGGCATCCGGCGGCGCCGAGTTCCTCCAGGACGATGGACAGCTCGGCGATGCCGCCGCCTCCGCCGCCGTGCTCCTGGGGCAGGTTGACGCCGAGGTAGCCGAGTTTGGCGGCGTCCGCCCACAGTTCTTCGGGGTGGCCGCCCTCACGGGTGACGCGGGCGTAGTAGTCGCGGCCGTAGCGCTGCCCGAGGGCGGCGACGGCGGCACGCAGGGCCTGGTGCTCCTCGGTTTCGAGGGGGGCTGCGGTGGCGGGGCTCATGGCTGCGGTTCCTCCTGGACTACGGCGAGCAGGGCGCCGAACTCGACCTGGTGGCCGAGACCGGCGTGGAGCGCGGTGAGCGTGCCGGAGGCGGGCGAGACGATGCGGTGCTCCATCTTCATGGCCTCCAGCCAGAGCAGGGGCTGCCCGGCGGTGACGGCGTCGCCGGGGGCGAGGCCCTCGGCGATGCGGACGACGGTGCCGGGCATGGGGGCGAGCAGGGAGCCGGGCAGGGTCCGGTCCTGGGGGTCGGTGAACCGGGGGACCGGGACGAGGGTGTGGGCGTTCGGGGCGGAACGGGCGGGGTGGGGCGCGGTGTCGACGTAGACCTCCTCGGCTTCTGCCGCACCGCGGTTGTTCGATTTTTGTTTCACGTGGAACACGCGCCGGATGCCGTCGGCTTCGAGGACGACGCGGTCCGGCTCGGCGGCCATGACGCGGACGCCGGGGGGGTCCACGAGCTGCGGGGGGCCACTGCGGGAGGGCAGGTAGCGGACTTCGTACAGCGCGCCGCTGTCGGAGTCGGCGGGACCACCGCCGGTCACCCGGTAGCTGCGGGACTGCGGCGCGGAGCGGACGTTGCGCCAACCGCCGAGTCGGGCGGCGAGCGGGGCGTCCGCGGCGGGCGCGGCGGCGGCCAGTGCGGCGGCGACCGCGGCCAGCGAGGCCGCCCGGCCGGCATCCGGGGCGGGCTCGGTGAGGGCGCCGAGGTGGCGCTCGTAGAACCCGGTGTCGGGCAGGGCGGAACTGAACTCCGGGTGGGTGAGGGAACGTACGAGGAGCTCGCGGTTGGTGACGACCCCGTGGATACGGGCCGCGGACAGGGCGCGGACGAGCGCGCGGACCGCCTCGGCGCGGGTCGGGGCATGCGCGACGACCTTGGCGAGCATGGGGTCGTAGTGGACGCCGACGGCGTCTCCGTCGGCGTAC
The DNA here is from genome assembly GCF_042732005.1 of Streptomyces sp. NPDC059851. NCBI lineage: Bacteria > Bacillati > Actinomycetota > Actinomycetes > Kitasatosporales > Streptomycetaceae > Streptomyces > Streptomyces sp. NPDC059851. The sequence goes on from NZ_JBHWJJ010000013.1 coordinate 18,704, forward strand.
CCGGTGTCGACGCGGATCGCGGCGGGCGCGGGCGGAACGGCCCGCGGCACCGGGATGTGGAAGGCCGCCAGGGTGCCGGTCTGCGGGCGCCAGTCCTGCGCCGGGTCCTCGGCGTACAGACGGGCCTCGACGGCGTGCCCGGTGGGCTCCGGCGGCACCGGGGGCAGGGCCGCACCCTCGGCGACACGGATCTGGAGGGCGACGAGGTCGAGTCCGAAGACGGCTTCGGTGACGGGGTGTTCCACCTGGAGGCGGGTGTTCATCTCCAGGAAGTACGGGCGGCCGTCCGCAGTGACGAGGAACTCGACGGTGCCCGCGCCCCGGTAGGAGACGGCCCGGGCGGCGGCGACCGCGGCCTCGTGGAGGGCCGCGCGCAGGGAGTCGGGCAGGCCGGGCGCCGGGGCCTCCTCGATGACCTTCTGGTGGCGGCGTTGCAGGGAGCAGTCGCGGGTGCCGAGCGCCCACACGGTGCCGTGCCCGTCGGCGAGGACCTGCACCTCGACGTGGCGGCCGCGTTCGACGTAGGGCTCGGCGAAGACCTCGCCGTCACCGAACGCCGACCGGGCCTCGGCGGCCGCGGCATCGAGTCCGGCCTTCAGCTCGTCCAGGTCGCGGACCACGCGCATGCCGCGGCCGCCGCCGCCCGCCGCGGCCTTCAGCAACAGCGGCAGGTCGGCGGGGGTGGCGGCGGCCGGGTCGACGGGGTCGAGGAGCGGCACCCCGGCGGCCCGCATCAGCTCCTTGGCGCGGGTCTTGGAGGCCATGGCCTCGATGGCCCCGGGCGGCGGCCCGATCCAGACCAGGCCGGCGGCGAGGACGGCCCGGGCGAAGCCGGCGTTCTCCGAGAGGAAGCCGTAGCCGGGGTGGACGGCGTCCGCGCCGGCGGCCAGAGCGGCCTCGATGACGAGGTCGCCGCGCAGGTAGGTGTCGGCGGGGGCCGCGCCGGGCAGGCGTACGGCCGCGTCGGCCTCGCGGACGTGCAGGGCGTCGGCGTCGGGATCGGAGTGGACGGCGACGGTGGCCAGTCCCAGGGCGCGGGCGGTGCGGAAGACGCGGACGGCGATCTCGCCGCGGTTGGCCACGAGGACCGAGGTGACGAGGGGCGCCGGGAGGCCGGCCGGGTCCCCGCCGCCGGGTCCCGCGGCGGCCGCGGACGTGGTGGAGGCGCCCGTGGTGGCGGCCCCCGTGGCGGTGGAGGTGGAGGTGGTGGAGGTCATGGGCGGGCTCACATCCGGAAGACGCCGAAGCCGCCGCGGGCGCCCTCGACGGGGGCGTTGTGGACGGCCGAGAGGCACAGGCCGAGGACGGTGCGGGTGTCGCGGGGGTCGATGACCCCGTCGTCGTACAGCCGCCCGGACAGGAACATCGGCAGGGATTCGGACTCGATCTGCGCCTCGACGAAGGCGCGCATCCCGGCGTCCGCCTCCTCGTCGTACGGCTTGCCCTTCGCGACGGCGGACTGGCGGGCCACGATCGACAGCACGCCGGCCAGTTGTTGGGGGCCCATGACCGCGGACTTGGCACTGGGCCAGGCGAAGAGGAACCGGGGCTCGTAGGCACGGCCGCACATGCCGTAGTGGCCGGCCCCGTAGCTGGCGCCGATGAGGACGGACAGGTGCGGGACGCGGGAGTTGGAGACCGCGTTGATCATCATCGAGCCGTGTTTGACGATGCCGCCCTGCTCGTACTCCTTGCCGACCATGTAGCCGGTGGTGTTGTGGAGGAACAGCAGCGGGATGTCCCGCTGGTTGGCGAGCTGGATGAACTGGGCGGCCTTCTGCGACTCGGCGCTGAACAGCACGCCCTGGGCGTTGGCGAGGACGCCGACCGGGTGGCCGTGGAGGGCGGCCCAGCCGGTGACCAAGCTGGGCCCGTAGAGGGGCTTGAACTCGTCGAAGTCGGAGCCGTCGACGATCCGGGCAATGACCTCGCGCGGGTCGAAGGGGGTCTTCAGGTCCTCGGGGACGATGCCGAGGAGCTCCTCCGGGTCGTACAGGGGCTCGGGTGCGCGGGGCGGGGCGGGGTGGGCGCGGCGGTGGCCGAGGCGGGCCACGATCCGGCGGGCCTGGCGGATGGCGTCGTGCTCGTCGACGGCGTGGTGGTCGGCGAGGCCGGAGGTGCGGGCGTGCATGTCGGCGCCGCCGAGGGACTCGTCGTCGCTCTCCTCCCCGGTGGCCATCTTGACCAGCGGCGGGCCGCCGAGGAACACCTTCGAACGGTCCTTGATCATGACGGTGTGGTCGGACATCCCGGGGATGTACGCGCCTCCGGCGGTGGAGTTGCCGAACACGACGGCGACGGTCGGGACGCCGGCGGCCGAGAGCCGGGTGAGGTCGCGGAAGACCGCCCCGCCCGGGATGAAGATCTCCTTCTGCGAGGGCAGGTCGGCGCCGCCGGACTCGACGAGGCTGATGACGGGCAACCGGTTCTGCCGGGCGATCTCGTTGGCCCGCAGGGCCTTCTTCAGGGTCCAGGGGTTGGAGGCGCCGCCCCGGACGGTCGGGTCGTTGGCGGTGATCACGCACTCGACGCCCTCGACGGTGCCGATGCCGGTGACGATCGACGCGCCGACGGGGTAGTCGCTGCCCCAGGCGGCGAGCGGGGACAGCTCCAGGAACGGGGTGTCGGGATCGAGGAGCAGCTCGACCCGTTCGCGGGCCAGGAGCTTGCCGCGGGCGCGGTGGCGGGCGGTGTACTTCTCGCCGCCGCCGAGGAGGGCCTTGTCGTGCTCCGCGTCGAGGGCGGTCAGGCGTTCCAGCGCGGCCGTGCGGGCGGCCGCGTACTCGGGGGAACGGGGATCGAGGGCTGTGCCGAGACGGGTCATGGGCCGGTCCCCTCCGGGGCGGGCAGGAGGTGGGCGGGGATGTCGAGGTGCCGGGCGCGCAGCCATTCGCCGAGGGCCTTGGCCTGGGGGTCGAAGCGGTGGGCGGAGGCGACGCCGGCGCCGAGGATGCCGGTGACGGTGAAGTTGAGGGCGCGGAGGTTCGCCAGCGCGTGCCGGGTGACGGGCAGGCCGCGGGTCTCGGGGAGCAGTTCCCGGAACCGCTCCACGGTGAGGGTGGCGTGCAGCCAGTCCCAGGCCTCGTCGGACCGGGCCCAGACGCCGACGTTGGCGTCGCCGCCCTTGTCGCCGCTGCGGGCTCCGGCCACCAGGCCGAGCGGGGCCCGGCGGGTGGGTCCGGCGGCACCGCCGGGCGCGCGGCCGCTTCCCGGGTCCGGGAGGCCCGGGTCCGGGAGGCCCGGGTCCGGGAGGCCCGGGTCCGGAGGGGCTAGGTCCGGTGGGCCCGGGTCCGGGGTCGCCGCCGCAGGGGCCCCTGCGGCGGGGGCCGGGGCACGGCCCGGGGGGCCGCCCGGGGGGACGGGGGTGCGGGTGCCGTCCGGGAGGACCGCGACCGGGGACACCTTGTCCGCGGGTACGGAGGCGGACTCGAACACCCCGTACGGCTGGGCGGGGCCCGGCGGGGCGGTGACGTGGAAACCCGGATAGCTGGCGAGGGCGAGTTCCACGGCCTGCCCGGTCAGGGCGCGGCCGACCCGGTCGGCGGACGGGTCGCGCACCACCAGTCGCAGCAGGGCGCTGGCCGTCTCCTCCGTGTCGGCGTCCGCATGGTCGGTGCGGGCCAGGGTCCAGTCCGCGGTGGCCACGCCGGCGAGGGCGTCGGCCATTTGCGCCCGGACCAGGGCGGCCTTCGCCTCGATGTCCAGACCGGTCAGGACGAACACCACCTCGTTGCGCCAGCCGCCGATCCGGGTGATGCCCGCCTTGAGGGTGCCCGGCGGCGGCTCGCCCACGACCCCGGTGACGGAGACCCGGTCGGGCCCGGCGTCGGCCAGGCGCAGGGTGTCCAGGCGGGCGGTCACGTCGGGGCCGAGGTAGCGGGCGCCCTGCGTCTCGTACAGCAGTTGGGCCGTGACCGTGCCCACGGTGACGGCCCCGCCCGTCTCCGGATGCTTGGTGATCACCGAGGAGCCGTCCTCCGCGACCTCCGCGAGGGGGAAGCCGGGTCGGTGGACGTCGTGCGCGGTGAAGAAGGCGTAGTTGCCGCCGGTGGCCTGGGTGCCGCACTCCAGGACGTGGCCCGCGACGACGGCTCCCGCGAGCCGGTCCCAGTCGTCGGGCGCCCAGTCGAACCACCAGGCGGCCGGCCCGCTGACCAGGGCCGCGTCCGTGACCCGGCCGGTGACCACCACGTCCGCGCCCGCCCGCAGGCAGGCGGTGATGCCGGCGCCGCCGAGATAGGCGTTGGCGGTGAGGGCCGCGCCCGCCGCCCCGTCGCCGTACGGCATCAGGTCGTCGCCCTCGACGTGGGCGACCGAGACCGGCAGGCCGGCCTTCACTGCCAGCTCGCGGATCGCTCCGGCCAGCCCGGCCGGGTTCAGGCCGCCGGCGTTCGCGACGATCCGCACCCCCCTGTCGAGGGCGAGGCCGAGGCAGTCCTCCAGCTGGCGCAGGAAGGTCCGGGCATATCCGGCGGACGGGTCCTTGAGACGGTCGCGGCCGAGGATCAGCATGGTCAGCTCGGCCAGGTAGTCGCCGGTCAGCACGTCCAGCGGGCCGCCGGTCAGCATTTCCCGCACGGCGTCGGAGCGGTCGCCGTAGAACCCGGACGCGTTGCCGATCCGCAGCGGCCGACGCGGCGGCGCCCCGCCCGGCCCGCCTGCCCCGCCCGCCCCGCCCGGCCCTTGCGCCCCGCCGGCGTTCACCGCGCGGTCCCGGGCGCGCGGCCGGGGCCCGCCGGGCCCGCGAAGGCCTGGGCGACGTCCAGCCAGCGGTCGGCGTCCGGGCCGGTCGCCGACAGGGCCAGGTCGGCGCGGTGGGCGCGCTGGGTGACCAGGAGACAGAAGTCGAGGGCCGGTCCGGTCACCCGCTGGGCCGCGTCCGCCGGCCCGTACGCCCAGGGCTCCCCGCCGCCCGGGGGCTCCAGTTCGACCCTGAACCCGGCGGCGGGCACGGGCAGTCCCCGTACCCCGAACGCGTAGTCGCGGGCCCGCACACCGATCCGGGCCACGTGCCGCAGCCGGGCCGTCGGGGTGCGGCGTACGCCCAGCGCGTCGGCGACGTCCTGGCCGTGGGCCCAGGTCTCCATCAGCCGGGCGCTCGCCATGGACGCGGCCTTCATCGGCGGCCCGTACCAGGGGAACTTCGTATCGGGCGGGGCCGCGGCGAGCGCGGCGTCGAGTGCGGCGCGGCCGGCCCGCCAGCGGGCCAGCAGTTCGGCGGGCGGCAGGGCCGCGCCCTGCTCGGCACCCTCGTCGACGAAGGAGTCGGGGGCGGCCACGGCCTCCTCCACCATCCCCGCGAACCCGGCGGCATCGGTGAGGGCGAGCAGGGCGGCCCGATCGGTCCAGTGCAGGTGGGCGATCTGGTGGGCGACGGTCCAGCGGGGCGCGGGCGTGGGCTCCGCCCAGGCGGGGGCGGGCAGTTCGGACACCAGGGATTCGAGGTCCTGCCCCTCCTCCCGCAGGTCGGGGAAGACGGCGGACACGGCGGACGGATCGAGCACGGCGGGGCTCCCCTCTCGGCGTGGGGGGAAGACTGGCACCCCCGCCCAAAACAATCAAGCGTGCTTGCATCATTTGACCGAGGAGCGCCGCCTTCCCGCCATGCGCGGCAACCAGCCTGTGCAGTACGGCACTTGGGGCGACGCGACCGACCCGGCAGGTACGGACCTGCGCGGCCCGCCCCCGACGAGGGGGCGGTTCAAGCCGTACGCGGCGAACCCGCGAACGGCGCCGCGGGCCGCGCCGATACTGAACGCTTCGGCCCCCCGCTCCGGGCCCCGGCCGGGTCCCGGCACCGCACTGCACCGACGTTCAGACCACTCGACGCAGAGGATGAACCGCCGTGGACCCAGCCGCCTTCTCGCTCTACCCGGAACTCGACGCGCCCGCCCTGACCGCCTTCGTCGCCGCCCTGGAGAGCGGCGACACCGGCCGCCTGGCCCCGGCCCGCGCCGCCCAGGTCGCCGAGGCCCGCTCCGTCACCGTCTTCTCCCGCACCAAGGTCGCCGGCGCCGAGGGGACCCTGATCGACGCCGCGCTGTGGCGGCACACCCGGCCCGATCCGCGGCCGGTGATCGTGATGCCCTCGCCGTGGACGGATTCCGGCTGGCTGCCGTACGCCGTCCAGGGCAGCGTCTTCGCGGCCCGCGGCTACGACGTCCTCGCCTACAGCGCCCGCGGGTTCGCCGACTCCGAGGGCGAGGTCGACGTCGCCGGCCCGCTCGACGTCGCCGACGGCAGCCGGGCCCTGGACCACCTCATCGAGCGGACGGCCGGCCCGGTGACCAGGATCGGCTTCCTCGGGGACAGCTACGGCTCCGGCATCAGCCAGCTCGTCGCCGCACACGACGCCCGCGTCGACGCGGTGGTGGCGCTCAGCACCTGGGGAGACCTCGGGGAGGCCTTCCTGGAGAACCGCACCCGGCACGTCGCCGCCGTGGAGGCGCTGCTCAGGGCGGCCGGCCGGGCACGGCTGAGCCCGCAGACGCAGAGCGTCTTCGAGGACGTGCTGGCGAACCGCGACCTCGACGCCGTCCTGCGGTGGGCCGGCCCGCGGTCGCCGATCACGCACGTCAAGGAGCTCAGCCGGCGGCAGGTGCCGGTGTACTTCTCGCACGCCTGGCACGAGACGCTGTTCCCGGCCAACCAGACGCTGAAGATGTTCAACGAGCTCGCCGGGCCCAAGCGGCTCGACCTGTCCGTCGGCGACCACTCCGGCCCCGAGACGGCGGGCATGATCGGTCTGCCCAACCGGATCTGGACCACCGCCCACCGCTGGTTCGACCACCACCTCAAGGGCATCGACAACGGCATCGCCGACGAGGGCCAGGTCCTGGGCGAGGTCATGTGGAGCCGGACCCTGGAGCCCCGCCCCACCTGGCAGTCGGTCACCGAACACGTCCGCCGGCTGTACCTGGTGGACGGCGGGGAGCTGGCCGACACGCCCGAGCCCGGCTGGAGCACGCGCGTGCTCTGCGGGGTGGACACGCCCGCGACCGTCGCCGACGCGATCGTGCGGTCCGGGTACGACGAGATGGCGGGCCGCCCGAAGGCCTACCGGACCGGCGACATCGACCGCACCGTGGCCGCGGTGTGGGTCGCGGACCCGGAGCCGGAGACGGCCCGGCTGCGGGGCGTTCCACGGCTGCGGGTCACCTACCGGGCGGCGAACGCGAAGTCCACGTTCGTCGCCTACCTGCTGGACGTGGCGCCCGACGGAACGGGCCGGATCATCACGCACGCCCCGTACTCCGACCTCGCCTCCCCGCCGGACAGCCTGGTCGGCGCGGACATCGAGCTCCAGGCCACCGCGTACGACGTGCCGCGCGGGCACCGGCTGATGCTGGTGGTCGACGGGCGTGACCCGTTCTACGGGGACGCCAACCTGCCCCGGGCCACGCTGGCCTTCACCTCTCCGGAAGCCACCCCGTCCTGCCTGGACCTCCCCCTGGGCTGACCCCGGCCCGCCCGCCCGGCCGACCACCCCCCGGCCGGGCGGGACCCCGGGCTGCGGGCGGCAGGTGTCAGGACGGCTTGGTCTGGGAGCGGACCGCGCCCATGCTGGCTGCGATGACCAGGGCGATGGCCAGGGCGTCCTGCACCGACAGGGCCTGGCCGAGGACGAGGAAGCCCGCCGTGGCCGCGATCGCCGGCTCCAGGCTCATCAGGATCGCGAAGGTCGGCGCCGGGAGCCTGCGCAGCGCCAGCAGTTCCAGGGTGTACGGCAGTACGGAGGACAGGACCGCCACGGCCGCGCCGAGCGCCAGCGTCCCGGGGACCAGCAGGGCGGAGCCGGCCCCGGCCACGCCGAGCGGCAGGGAGATGACCGCCGCGACCGCCATGGCCAGGGCGAGCCCGTCCGCCTGCGGGAAGCGGCGGCCGGTCCGCGCGCTGAACACGATGTACGCGGCCCACATCGCGCCCGCTCCGAGTGCGAAGGCCGCCCCCAGCGGGTCGAGGCCGCCGAAACCGCCCCCGCCGTGCCCGGCGAGCAGGGCGACCCCGCCCAGGGCGAGGGCCGCCCACAGGAGGTTCACCAGCCGCCGCGAGACGACGACCGACAGTACGAGCGGGCCGAGCACCTCCAGGGTCACGGCCGGGCCGAGCGGGATCCGGTCTACGGCCTGGTAGAAGAGCCCGTTCATGCCGGCCATGGCCACGCCGAAGGCCACGACGGTGCCCCAGTCGCTCCGCGAGTAGCCGCGGATCCGGGGGCGGCACAGGAGCAGCAGGACGAGCGCGGCGGCCGCCAGCCGCAGCGTGACCACGCCCGCCGCGCCCGCCCGCGGCATGATCGTGACGGCGAGGGCGGCGCCGAACTGCACCGAGATCCCCGCCGCGATCACCAGCGCGACCGGGCCGAGGCGTCCGCCACGACCGACGGCTCCGGTTGCTGTTCCGGTCCCTGCTCCGGCTTCGGCCGGTCCCGATCCGGAGGCGGTTCTGGTTCCGGCGGGCGGGGCCGCGGCCGCCGTCGCGACGGGCTCGGGGCTGGGGGTGGGCGTGCTGGCGGGTGGTGCGGGCATTTATCCAGACTAAGGCGTACGTAAGGACCGTCGCAGCGTGGACTGCCTTACAGCCGCATACGGCCCCTTACGCCCGCTACCGGCGCTCCCGCCGCTCCCGCAGGGCCTCCGCCAGCACCTCCGTCAGGTGCCGGGCCCCGACCCCGGCCAGCTCCGCGATCTGCGTCCGGCAGGAGAACCCGTCCCCCAGGACCACCGCCCCCTGCGGGGCCCGGCGCAGCGACGGGAGCAACTGCTCCTCGGCACAGGCCGCCGACACCTCGTAGTGGCCCGGCTCGAAACCGAAGTTACCGGCGAGGCCGCAGCATCCACCGCTGAGCCCGCCGGTCAGCCCGGCCCGCTCCCGCAGCCGCCGGTCGGCCGCGTCTCCCAGGACCGCGTGCTGGTGGCAGTGGGTCTGCCCGACCACCGGCCGGTCCAGGCGGGGCGGCTGCCAGTGCGGGGCGTACTCCTCCAGGGCCTCGGCGAAGGTGCGGACGGCGGCGGCGAGGCGGGCCGCGCGGGGGTCGTCGGGCAGCAGGGCGGGCAGGTCGGTGCGCAGGGCCGCGGCGCAGCTGGGTTCGAGGACGACGACGGGGCCCCCGGTGTCGCCGACCGCGTCGAGGGTGCGGCGCAGCACGGTGCGGGCCCGGTCGAGGCGGCCGGTCGACACGTACGTCAGCCCGCAGCAGACCCGCGCGGTCGGCCCGCGTCCCGGGCCTGCGGTGCCCGTCCCCGCACCGGCGAGGCCCACCCGCAGCCCCGCCGCCTCCAGCACTTCCACTGCCGCCCGCCCGGCCCCGGGCGCGAAGTACTCGGTGAACGTGTCGGGCCACAGCAGCACCCGCGCCCGCGCCGCGTCCCGCCCGGCCGGCGCCGTACGGCGCCCACGCCACCAGCGGGTGAACGGCTGCGCGGCCGGGGCCGGCAGGCGGCGGCGCGGCTCCAGTCCGGCCAGGCGGGCCGCGCCCGGGAGGTGGACCAGGGCGCCGGCCGCCCGGGTCAGGTGCAGTCGGGCGAGCAGCCGGAGCCAGTCCGGCAGGCCGCCCAGCGTGTAGTGGGCCAGGGGCCGGATGCGGCCCGCCCAGTGGTGGTGCAGGAACTCCGCCTTGTGCGCGGCCATGTCCACGCCGACGGGGCAGTCGCTGCGGCAGCCCTTGCAGGCCAGGCACAGGTCCAGCGCCTCGGCGACCTCCGCGGAGCGCCAGCCGTCGGTCAGGACCTCTCCGGCCAGCATCTCGTGCAGCAGCCGGGCCCGGCCGCGGGTGGAGTGCTGTTCCTCGCCCGTGACCCGGTACGAGGGGCACATCACCGCCTGGCCGACCGGCCGCGCCGTCCGGCACTTGGCGACGCCGACGCAGCGGGCGACCTCCGCGGCGAACTCCCCCGCGGGCCCGGTCCGCGGCAGCACCTCGAAGCGCAGGTTCTCGTCCAGCCGGGCCGGGCGGACCAGGATCCCGGGGTTCATCCCGCCCTGCGGGTCCCAGACGTCCTTGTAGGCGCCGAACAGGTCGATCACCCGCGGCCCGTACATCCTGGGCAGCAGCTCCGCCCGCGCCTGCCCGTCCCCGTGCTCCCCGGACAGTGAGCCGCCGTGCGCGACGACCAGGTCGGCGAGCTCCCGGGAGAAGGCCCGGAAGCGCGCCACGCCCGCCGGCGTCACCAGGTCGAAGTCGATCCGCACGTGCACGCAGCCCTCGCCGAAGTGCCCGTACGGGGTGCCGTGCAGCCCGTGCGCGGCGAGCAGGGCGCGGAACTCCCGCAGGTACGTGCCCAGCCGGGCCGGCGGCACCGCGCAGTCCTCCCAGCCGGGCCAGGCCATCGCGCCCCCGGGCAGCCGGGTCGCGGTGCCGGCCGCGTCCTCCCGGATCCGCCACAGGGCCCGCTGCGCCGCCGGGTCGGTGACGACCGCCGCGTCCAGCGCGTCGGCCGCCCGTGCGAGCGCCCGGGCCGCCCCCTCGTCCCGGGCCTCAGCGAACAGCCAGGCCCGGCCCCGGGGCAGGCCCGCCGCGGCCGCACCGGGCACCAGGTCCTCGGCCATGCCCTCGACCGTCAGCGGCCCGTGCGGCAGCAGGCCCGCCGCGGCGTCGGCGGCCGCGCCCTCGTCCGGGTAGCCGAGGACCGCGAGCGCGGGTGCGGGCGGCAGTTCCACCAGACGGACCACCGCTCCGGTGACCACCCCGAGGGTGCCCTCGCTCCCGCAGAACGCCCGGGCGAGCTGCACTCCGCGCTCGGGCAGCAGCGCGTCGAGGCCCCCGTAGCCGGAGATCCGCCGCGTGAAGCCGGGCCCGCCTGGGCCGGGGCCGGTGGGGCTGCCGGGCGCCCCGCCGGGCCCGCCGCCCGCCATCCCCGTCCGCAGCACCTCCAGGTTCGCTGCGACCAGCTCGCGCAGCCCCGCGGGAGCCCCCGCCCAGCCGGTCCCGATCCGGTGGACGGCTCCCCCGTACGCCACCACCTCCAGCTCGACCACGTTGTCCGCGGTGGTCCCCCAGGCCACCGAGTGGGCCCCGCACGCGTTGTTGCCGATCATGCCGCCGAGGGTGCAGCGGGAGTGGGTGGAGGGGTCCGGCCCGAAGGTCAGCCCGTACGGGCGCACCGCCTCCCGCAGCCGCCCGAGCACCAGCCCGGGCCCGACGACGGCCGTGCGGGCCCCCGGGTCCACCGACACGAGGGCGTCCATGTGCCGGGTCAGGTCCAGCACCACTCCCGTCCCCGTGGCCTGGCCCGCGATGGAGGTGCCCCCGCCGCGCGGCACCACCGGCACGCCGGCCGCGGCGCAGATCCGCAGGGCGGCCGCCACGTCGTCCGCGTCGCGCGGGGCGACCACGCCGATCGGGACGCGCCGGTAGTTGGACGCGTCCATCGTCACCAACGCCCGTGCGGCGGGCCCGAAGTCGACCTCCCCGCTCAGTCCGTCCCGCAATGTCCGTTCGAGTTCCGCGGAGTCACTCACCCGCACACCTTCCCACCAGCCCCGTCCGTCTCATCGGGTGGACGCGCGTCGGGCTCCCCGTCCCCGACCCGATACGCTCCGCTCGTGGCTGAGATCCAGATTCCCGCTGACATCAAGCCCGCCGACGGACGCTTCGGCGCGGGCCCCTCCAAGGTGCGGATCGAGGCGCTGGACGCCCTCGCCGCCACCGGCACCTCCCTGCTCGGCACGTCCCACCGCCAAGCCCCGGTCAAGAACCTGGTCGGCTCGGTCCGCCAGGGCATCCGCGACCTGTTCTCGCTGCCCGAGGGCTACGAGGTGATCCTGGGCAACGGCGGCTCCACCGCCTTCTGGGACATCGCGACCGCCGGGCTCATCGAGCGCAAGTCCCAGCACCTCACCTTCGGCGAGTTCTCGTCCAAGTTCGCCAAGGCCGCCAAGCTCGCCCCGTGGCTGGACGAGCCGTCCGTGATCTCCTCCGAGCCGGGCACGCACCCCGACCCGGTGGCCGAGGCGGGCGTGGACGTGTACGCGTACACCCACAACGAGACCTCGACGGGTGTCGCGGCGCCGATCCGCCGCGTCGCGGGCGCCGACGCCGGCTCGCTCGTGCTGGTGGACGCGACTTCGGGCGCCGGCGGCCTGCCCGTCGACATCACCGAGACCGACGTCTACTACTTCGCCCCGCAGAAGTCCTTCGCCTCCGAAGGCGGCCTGTGGCTCGCGGCGTTCTCCCCGGCGGCCCTGGAGCGGGCGGCGCGCGTCCACGCGTCCGGCCGGCACATCCCGGAGTTCTTCTCGCTGCCGACCGCGATCGACAACTCGCTGAAGAACCAGACGTACAACACCCCGTCCCTGTCGACGCTCTTCCTGCTGGACCAGCAGCTGAAGTGGATCAACGGCCAGGGCGGTCTGGAGTGGGCGACCGCCCGTACGGCGGCCAGCGCGCGCACCCTGTACGGCTGGGCGGAGGCGTCGAAGTACGCGACCCCGTTCGTCGTGGACGCCGACAAGCGGTCCGCGGTCATCGGCACGATCGACTTCTCGGACGACATCGACGCGGCCGCCGTCGCCAAGGTGCTGCGCGCCAACGGCATCGTGGACACCGAGCCGTACCGCAAGCTCGGCCGCAACCAGCTGCGGGTCGCGATGTTCCCGGCGGTCGACCCGGCGGACGTCCAGGCCCTGACCGCCTGCATCGACCACGTCATCGAGAACCTCTGATCCACGCGGCGCCCGCCGTCCCCCGCACCGGGAGAGGGCGGGCGCCGCACGCGATACCTTCAAGACCTCGGCAATTCTTGGAGGAAGCGGCGTGAGCGTGCGAGTGACGGCGGCCCAGGACGGCACGGATCCCTTCGGCACGGCCCGGCTGCGGCGCGGGGTCATCGATTCCTGGGCGGCGGGCCCGTCCCGCTTCCGCGAGGACGCCAACGCCGAGGAGGACCTGGCCCTCGGCGGCTACCGCGACCGGCTCGTCGTCGAACTGGCCCAGAACGCCGCCGACGCGGCCGCCCGCGCCGACGTGCCCGGCCGGCTGCGGCTCACCCTGCACGCCGGGCACGGCGAACCGCCGGTCCTCGCCGCCGCCAACACCGGCGCCCCGCTCGACGCCACCGGCGTCGAGTCGCTGAGTACCCTGCGCGCCTCCGCGAAGCGGGAGTCCACCACCTCCGGCGACACCGTCGGCCGCTTCGGCGTCGGTTTCGCCGCCGTCCTCGCCGTGTCCGACGAACCCGCCGTCCTCGGCCGGCACGGCGGCGTGCGCTGGTCCCTGGCCGAGGCCCGCGAGCTGGCCCGGGAGGCCGCCGCCTACAGCCCCGGCCTCGGCGACGAACTGCGCCGCCGCGACGGCCACGTCCCCCTGCTGCGCCTGCCGCTGCCCGCCGAGGGCACCGCCCCCGAGGGGTACGACACGGTCGTCGTCCTCCCGCTGCGCGACGCCGCCGCCGAGGACCTGGTGCAGCGGCTGCTGACCGGCATCGACGACGCGCTGCTGCTCACCTTGCCCGGCCTGTACGAGATCACCGTCGACACCCCGGCCGGGGGCACCCGTACGCTGCGCCGCACCACCGACGGCCCGTACACCGTCATCGAGGACGTCCGCGACACCGCCGCCCCGGGCACCGCCGGCACCGCCGGGCAGACCCGCCGCTGGCGCACCGTCCGCCACACCGGCCCCATCGAGCGGGCCCTGCTCGCCGACCGGCCCGTCGAAGAACGGCTGCGGCCCTCCTGGACCGTGTCCTGGGCCGTGCCCGTCGACCCCGCGGGCACGCCCGTACGCCCCGCCACCGCGCCCGTCGTCCACGCCCCGACCCCGACCGACGAACCCCTCGGCATCCCCGCCCTGCTCATCGCGACCCTGCCGCTGGACACCGCCCGCCGCCACCCCGCGCCCGGGCCGCTGACCGACTTCCTCGTGGAACGCGCGGCCGACGCGTACGCCGAACTGCTGGCCACCTGGGAGCCGGTGGCCCCCGAGCTCGTGGACCTCGTACCCGGACCGCTCGGCAAGGGCCTGCTCGACGGGGCCCTGCGCACCGCCGTCCTCCAGCGGCTCCCCCGCACCGCCTTCCTCGCCCCCGCCGCACCCGCCGGGGACACCGCCGAGCCCGGCGAACGGGCCGCGCTGCGCCCCTTCGAGGCCGAGGTCGTCGAGGGCGCGGGCGCCGACACCGTACGGGTCCTCGCCGAGGTGCTCCCGACGCTGCTGCCCGCCGGACTGGAGCGGCGGCCCGAGCTGCGCACCCTCGGGGTGGGCCGGCTGCCGCTGGGTGACGCCATCGAGCGGATCGCCGGCATCGAGCGCACCCCCGAGTGGTGGCACCGGCTGTACGACAGCCTGGCCGGCGTCGACCCGGACCGGCTGTCCGGGCTGCCCGTGCCGCTCGCCGACGGGCGCACGACCATCGGCCCCCGCCACGTGCTGCTGCCCGAGGCGGACACCCCGAAGGACCTGGCCCGGCTGGGCCTGAAGGTGGCCCACCCCGACGCGGCGCACCCGCTGCTGGAGAAGCTGGGCGCCCTCCCGGCCACCCCCCGCGCGATCTTGACCACCCCGCAGGTACGGGCCGCGGTGGCCGCTTCCCTCGACGCCGGCGAAGTGTGGGACGAGGACGGGGCCGCCCTGGACGCCGACGAGCTGGCCGACGTCGTCCTGGGTCTGGTCCGCGACGCCGACCTCGCCCCGGGCGACGAGCCGTGGCTGGGCGCGCTGGCCCTGCCCGACGAGGACGGGGAGCTGGCCCCGGCCGGCGAGCTGCTGCTGCCCGGCTCGCCGCTCGCCGCGGTCATCCGCGAGGACGAGGTGCCGTACGTCGACGGCGACCTGGCCGCCCGCTGGGGTGCCCAGCCACTGACCGCCTGCGGGGTGCTCGCCGGCTTCCAGCTGGTCCGCGCCACCGACGTCGTCCTCGACCCGGACGAGCTGGAACCCCGCGACACCGACTTCGCCGAACCGGACGACGTCGGCCTGCTGGACGCCGTCGACGTGTGGTGCGAGGACGTCCTGGACCAGCTCCCCGACACCCCGCTTCCGCCGGTCGCCACCGAGATCGTCGCCGTCCGCGACCTCGACCTCGTCGACGACGACTGCTGGCCGCAGGCCCTGGCCATGCTGGCGCAGCCGCCGCTGCGGGACGCCCTCACCCAGCCCGTGCGGATCCTGCTCCCCGACGGCACCACCCGGTCCGTGCGCCCGTACACCGCCTGGTGGCTGCGCGGCCACCCGGTGCTCGACGGCCGCCGCCCGGCCGGGCTCCGCGCTGCGGGCACGGACCCGCTGCTCGCCGGCCTGTACACCTCGGCCGACGCCACCGGCTTCCATGACGAGCAGGTCCTGCGGGCCCTCGGCGTCCGCACCTCCGTGGCCGCGCTGCTCGACGAGCCCGGCGGCGCGGCGGAGCTGCTGGGCCGGCTCGCCGACCCCGAGCGGCCCGTCACCGACCGCCAGCTGCACGCCCTGTACGGGGCCTTGGCCGACCTGGAGCCCGAGCAGGTCACGCTTCCGGACGAGCTGCGCGCCGTCGCGGACGGGGAGCCGGTCGTCGTGGACGCCGCCGACGCGGTGATCGCCGACGCCCCCGACCTGCTGCCGCTGACGGCGGGGCTGCCCCTGCTGCCGGTGGCCCCGACCCGCGCGGCCGACCTCGCGGACCTGCTCCAGGTGCGCCGGCTGTCGGACACGGTCCCGGCGGAGGTCACCACGCCCGGCGAGGAGCACGAGGTCCCGGAAGCGGTCCGGATCCTGCTGGGTCCGGCGACCCCGCAGACGTACTTGGAGCACGAGGAACTGGTCGCGGGCGGCGTCGAACTCGACTGGCGGCTCACCCGGGACGGGGTGCTGCACGCCTCCACCCTGGAGGGCGTGGCGGCGGGCCTGGCCTGGGCCGCGGGGCAGTGGCCGCGCCGCTTCGAGGTCGCGGCCCTCCTGGAGGACCCGTCCCGTACGGCGGAACTCGCGCGGGACCGCTGGTTCGACTAGCGTCCGGCGACCGGGCGGGCCGTGGCGGTCCGCCCGTACGCCGGCCGCCCACCGGCCGTTCGAGCAGGCCGGCCGCGGTCAGGCGGGGAAGCGGCGGTCCACCCAGCGGAAGGTGACCTCGATCAGGGCGGCCGCCGCCACGGCGATGCCGAAGGCCGTCCACGGCATCGGCGCGCCCACCAGTTTCAGCTGGAAGAACTCCTGCAGCCACGGCACCACCAGGACCAGCAGGAAGGCGCCGCCCATCGTCCCGACCAAGGCGAGCCGCCACCAGGTGTACGGGCGGGCGATGATCGCCAGGACCCACATGGAGGTCAGGAACAGCGTCAGCGTCGCCGCGCTCGTCTCGGCGTTCAGCGCGTCCGCGCCCGTGTAGTGGTGGCGGGCCACCAGGTACGTGGTGAAGGTGGCCACCGACGCGATCACCCCGCCCGGGATCGCGTACCGCATCACGCGTCTCACGAAGTGCGGCTTGGCGCGTTCCTTGTTCGGGGCCAGGGCCAGGAAGAACGCCGGGACGCCGATGGTGAGCGTCGACAGGAGCGTCAGGTGCCGCGGCAGGAAGGGGTACTCCACCTGCCAGCAGACCACCAGGATCGCCAGCAGCACCGAGTAGACGGTCTTGGTCAGGAAGAGGGTCGCGACGCGCGTGATGTTGCCGATGACCCGACGGCCCTCGGCGACCACCGACGGCAGGGTCGCGAAGCTGTTGTTGAGCAGGACGATCTGGGCGACGGCCCGGGTGGCCTCGGAGCCCGAGCCCATGCTGACGCCGATGTCGGCGTCCTTCAGGGCGAGCACGTCGTTGACGCCGTCGCCGGTCATGGCGACCGTGTGTCCCCGGGACTGGAGCGCGCCGACCATGTCCCGCTTCTGCTGCGGGGTGACCCGCCCGAAGACCGCGTTCCGGGCGAGCTCCTCGGCCATCTCGGCCCGCTCGGCCGACAGCGCCCGCGCGTCGACGGTGTTCTCCGCGCCGGGCAGGCCCAGCTTGCCGGCGACCGCGCTCACCGACACCGCGTTGTCACCGGAGATCACCTTCGCGTGGACGTCCTGCTCGTCGAAGTAGCGCAGGGTGTCCGCGGCGTCGGCGCGCAGCCGCTGGTCCAGGACGACCAACGCGGTCGGTCTGGCACCGGCGGCGACTGCGTCGTCGTCGAGCTCGCGGACCGCCCGGGCGAGCAGCAGGACGCGCAGGCCCTGCTCGTTCAGCTCGTTGATCTCGTCGAGGGCGGCGTCGCCGGACGGCAACAGCACGTCCGGGGCGCCGAGCAGCCAGGTGGAGCTCTCGCCGTCGCCCTCGCTGAAGCAGGCCCCGCTGTACTTGCGGGCGGAGGAGAACGGCAGCGATTCGGTACAGCGCCAGTCCGCGCTGTCCGGATAGGCGTCGATGATCGCCTGGAGGCTGGCGTTGGGGCGCGGGTCGGACTCGCCGAGCGCGCCGAGGACCTGCCGGACGTACGCGGTGTCCGCGCCGCCGAGCGGGCGGAGCTCGGTGACGTCCATGCCGCCCTCCGTGAGGGTGCCGGTCTTGTCGAGGCAGACGACGTCGACGCGGGCGAGGCCCTCGATGGCGGGCAGCTCCTGCACCAGGCACTGTTTGCGGCCGAGTCGGATCACGCCGATCGCGAAGGCCACGGAGGTCAGCAGGACCAGGCCCTCGGGGATCATCGGGACGATGCCGCCGACGGTCCGGGCGATGGAGTCCTTGAGGTTGGTGTCCTTGACGACCAACTGGCTGACGATGAGGCCGATGGAGGTCGGGATCATCATCCAGGTGACGTACTTGAGGATGGTGGAGATGCCGGAGCGCAGCTCCGAGTGGACCAGCGTGAAGCGGGTGGCCTCCTCGGCGAGCTGCGCTGCGTAGGCTTCGCGGCCGACCTTGGTGGCGGTGAACGCGCCGCCGCCGGCGACGACGAAGGACCCGGACATGACGGGGTCGCCGGGTTTCTTCAGGACCGGGTCGGCCTCACCGGTGAGCAGCGACTCGTCGATCTCCAGTCCGTCGGCCTCGCCGACGACCCCGTCGACGACGACCTTGTCGCCGGGGCCGAGCTCGATGACGTCGTCCAGGACGATCTCGGAGGTGGAGACCTCGGCGGTGCGCCCGTCGCGGCGGACGCTGGGTTTGACCTCGCCGATGAGGGCGAGGCTGTCGAGGGTCTTCTTGGCGCGGAGCTCCTGGATGATGCCGATGCCGGTGTTCGCGAGGATCACGTAGCCGAAGAGGCTGTCCTGGAGCGGCGCGACGATCAACATGACCACCCACAGGACGCCGATGATCGCGTTGAAGCGGGTGAAGACGTTCGCGCGGACGATGTCGACGGTGGAGCGCGAGGAGCGGACGGGGACGTCGTTGACGGCTCCGCGCGCGACTCGCTCGGCCACTTCGGCGGTGGTCAGGCCGCTGCGCTCGAACGGGGGCGGGGGCGGGGCCGCCGGGGATGCGGCGGCCGGTCCGGCACCCGTCCGGGCACCCGGCTCGGGAGCGTCCGCATCGATCTTCGCCCGCTGCGTCATGTTTTCGACGGTAAAGGCGGAGCCCGTCGTTCACCCGCCGAAAGGGGTGAAGATCCGACTTCGGGATGAGGGAAATCCTCCCCCGGTCGGGCTGCGCCGTCCGGTGGTGCGGAGCACTGTCCGGCGTGCGGATCCCCGTCCGGTGTGCGGGAGCCCTAGCCGGCGTGCGGAGCGGCCCCGGCCTGCCCGGCCGCCTCGGCGGCGTGCCGCTTGAGGGCGGCTTCGCGGCCGCGGACGTACCAGATGCCGATCAGGCCGAGGCCGCCGCCGGCGGCGCAGCACCAAACCCACCACAGCAGGTCCCGGTCGGCGAACCACCCGTAGAACGGGAGCTGGGCGAGGAACAGGACGAACCACACGATCGTGCCACCGGTGATGGTCGCGACGACCGGGCCCTCCAGGGGCTCGGGAGCCTCGTGCTTCGCAGTCCATTTCGCCATGGCCACAAGTCTAGGCGGCGGAATTCGAGGTCTACGCGCGGAGATGGACGGGCTTTCGTTCATGTGTTCATACTGAAACGGTTCTGGGCCCAGGCCCCTTTTGATCGTTTGATCACACGAACCCCAATGCCCCCGCATTTCGAGGACCGCATGAGCACGTCGGCCCCCGCCCCGGCCTCCGCGCCGGCCGCGCAGCCCCCGGCCCCCGGCCCCCAGTCGGGCCTGGACCACTTCTTCAAGATCACAGAGCGCGGCTCCACCGTCGCCCGCGAGGTCCGCGGCGGCTTCGCCACGTTCTTCGCGATGGCCTACATCATCGTGCTGAACCCGATCATCCTCGGCAGCGCGAAGGACATGTACGGGCACCAGCTCGACGGCGGCCAGCTGGTGACCGCCACCGTCCTGACGGCCGCCTTCACCACCCTCCTCATGGGCGTCATCGGCAACGTCCCGATCGCCCTCGCGGCCGGCCTCGGCGTCAACACCGTCGTCGCCCTCCAGCTGGCCCCGCGCATGAGCTGGCCCGACGCCATGGGCATGGTGGTCCTGGCCGGCTTCGTCGTGATGCTGCTGGTCGCGACCGGCCTGCGGGAGCGGGTCATGAACGCCGTCCCGCTCGGCCTGCGCAAGGGCATCGCGATCGGCATCGGTCTGTTCATCATGCTGATCGGCCTGGTCGACTCGGGCTTCGTCACCCGCATCCCGGACGCGGCGCACACCACCGTGCCGCTCCAGCTCGGCACCGGTGGGCAGCTGCACGGCTGGCCCGTGCTGGTCTTCGTCGTCGGCGTGCTGCTGACCCTCGCCCTGCTGATCCGCAAGACGCCCGGCGCGATCCTGATCTCCATCGTGGCGATGACCGTCGTCGCCGCCGTCGTCCATGCCGTGTTCCAGCTGCCCGCCGCCGGCTGGGGCCTGACCGTCCCGGAGTGGCCCGGCAACCCGGTCGCGGCCCCCGACTTCGGGCTCGTCGGTCAGGTCAGCCTGTTCGGCGGCTTCGAAGAGGTCGGCCTGCTGACCGGCTGCCTGTTCGTCTTCACCGTGCTGCTGTCCTGCTTCTTCGACGCGATGGGCACGATCCTCGGCGTCGGCGACGAGGCCGAGCTGGTCGAGAAGGACGGCACCTTCCCCGGCATCAACAAGGTGCTGCTCGTGGACGGCCTGGCCGTCGCCTCCGGCGGCGCGACCTCCTCCTCCGCCACCACCTGCTTCGTGGAGTCCACGGCCGGCGTCGGCGAGGGCGCCCGTACGGGCCTGGCCAACGTGGTCACGGGCGGCCTCTTCGCCCTCGCCCTGTTCCTCACCCCGCTCGCCACGATGGTCCCCTCCCAGGCGGCCACCCCCGCCCTGGTGGCAGTGGGCTTCCTGATCCTCGCGGGCTCGGTGAAGGACATCGACTGGAGCGACTTCACCATCGCCGTCCCGGCCTTCCTGGCCATGGTGACGATGCCGTTCACGTACTCGATCACCAACGGCATCGGCATCGGCTTCATCGCCTTCAGCGTGCTGCGACTGGCGACCGGCCGGGGCCGGGAGGTCCCCGCGGCCATGTACGTGGTCTCGGCGGTGTTCGTCTTCTTCTACGCGATGCCGGCCCTCGGCCTCACGTGACGCCCCCGGCTCACGTGACCCCGTAGAACTTCTCCGTCTCGTCGACGGCCGCCTTGAAGCGCTCGTCGAAGTCATCGCGAATGAGCGTCCGGACGACATAGTCCTGGACGCTCATTCCGCGTTTGGCGGCGTGGATGCGGAGGCGGTCGAGCAGCTCCCCGTCTATGCGCATGCTGAGCACCTGTGTCCCCATGCGGACAGCGTCCTGGCACAAGGCGCGGACGCGTGTCACTTTTCCCGCCACCCTCACCCGTACGAGTGATGCACGGGTGACGCGTACGAGTGACGGCGCGCGACGCGGGCGCGACGCGGGAGTGGAGCGCGCGTGACGCCGGCGCCCCGCCGGCGCGATGCCGGCACGACACGAAAACCCATTGTTCCTTAGCGAGAGTAATGAGTTACTCTAAAGACATGCTTGACCTCACCCATGGCGACGACGCTGCCGCCGTGAACGACCTGCGCTCCGCCGTCATGCGGCTGGGCCGACGCCTGAAGCACCAGCGCGTCGACGAATCGCTGAGCCCGACCGAGATGTCGGTCCTCGGCACCCTCGCCCGGTGCGGCCGGGCCACCCCGGGCGAACTCGCCCGTCGTGAACACGTCCAGCCGCCCTCGATGACACGCATCGTCGCACTGCTGGAGGCCAAGGGACTGGTCAAGCTGGAACCGCACCCCGAGGACCGCCGCCAGAAGGTGGTCAGCCAGACGGAAGAGGCCGAGGTGATGCTCGAAGAGAGCCGCCGCAAGCGCAACGCCTTCCTGGCCGGGCTCGCGGCAGAGCTGACCGAGGACGAATGGGCCAAGCTGCGCACGGCCGCGCCCGTCCTGGAGAAGCTCGCCCACCTGTAGGAACGACACCAGGAGGCGAACGCCCTTGAGTACGGGAAACGGAGCATCCTCCGCACCCGGCCATACATCCACCTCTACCACTCGCACCGCGAGCCGGGCGTCGAGAACCTCACGGAACTCGATGTTCAGCTCGCTGAGGATCCGGAACTACCGGCTCTTCGCCACGGGACAGGCCGTCTCGAACACCGGCACCTGGATGCAGCGCATCGCCCAGGACTGGCTGGTCCTGTCCCTGACCGGCTCGGCCTCCGCAGTCGGCATCACCATCGCGCTGCAGTTCCTGCCGGTGCTGGTCCTCGGCCTCTACGGGGGCGTCCTCGCGGACCGGCTGCCGAAGCGCCCGCTGCTCGTCGCCACCCAGGCCCTGATGGGCCTGACCGGCGTCGCACTGGCCGTGCTCACCCTCGCCGGACACGTCCAGGTCTGGCACGTGTACCTGGCCGCACTGCTGATCGGCCTGATCTCGGTCGTGGACAACCCCGCCCGGCAAACGTTCGTCTCCGAGATGGTCGGTCCCCGGCAGCTCGCCAACGCCGTCAGCCTGAACTCAGCCAACTTCCAGTCCGCGCGGCTGATCGGCCCGGCCGTCGCCGGTGTGCTGATCACCGCCGTCGGCTCCGGCTGGGCCTTCCTGCTGAACGGGCTGTCCTTCGCCGCCCCCGTCGCCGGCCTGCTGCTGATGCGGACGGGCGAACTGCACCCGGTCCGGCCCCAGCCGCGCGCCAAGGGCCAGCTGCGGGAGGGGCTGCGCTACGTCGCGGGACGCCCCGAGCTGGTCTGGCCGATCGTGCTGGTCGGGTTCATCGGGACCTTCGGCTTCAACTTCCCGATCTGGCTGTCGGCCTTCGTCGGGGACGTCTTCCACGAGGACGCGGGCACGTACGGGTTCCTCAACACCCTCCTCGCGGCCGGCTCCCTGGCCGGCGCCCTGCTGGCGGCGCGGCGCGGGGCCTCGCGGCTGCGGCTGCTGGTCACGGCAGCCGTCCTGTTCTCCGTCCTGGAGGTCGTGGCTGCGTTCGCGCCCGGCTTCTGGCTGTTCGCGGCGCTGCTCGTGCCGATCGGGATGTTCGGGCTGACGGTCAACGTCACCGCCAACGCGAGCGTCCAAACGGCCACCGATCCGGAGATGCGGGGCCGGGTGATGGCCCTGTACATGATGGTGTTCACCGGTGGCACCCCGATCGGTGCACCGCTGGTCGGCTGGATCACCGACACGTACGGCCCGCGGATCGGCATGGCCGCCGGCGGGGCCGTGTCGCTGGCCGCGGCGGCCGGCATCGCGGTGGTCCTGTCCCGGGTCGGCAACCTCCGGCTGAGCGTCAGCCGCCACGGGGTCGCCTTCGTCCCGTCCAAGACGGAACGCGTCCTGGTCAGAGCGGCCTGAGCCGACGCAGCCACGGCCGCCCGAACTCCCGGCCCCAGCGGCCCGACCCCAGCGACCCGGCCCTGCGGCCCGGGACCCGGCTGGCCGAGCCGCGGGCGGGCGGCCCCGCCCGGGCCGCCCCGCCGACGGGTGCGGGCCGCCTGCGGCTGAGCGCGCAGTTCCCCGCGCCCCTGAGCAGGTGCCCCCTGCCCAGCAGGACCAACACGGGCCCAGCAGGGTGTGCGGGCAGCCACGGGCGGCCCTGAGCCCCGGGGGCGCGGGGAACTGCGCGACCAGCCACCCACACGCCGCACGGGCTCGACGGGCGGTCGGCCCCTCAGCGGCCGGGACGGTCAGGAAGGGCGGGGGCGACGGCGGAAGAGGCGTTTGGCTGCCAGGACCACGACCGTGCCCACCAGCAGGACCGCCGCTCCCTTGGTGAGTCCGCCGCCGCCCTCCTCCTGCCCGGACGCGGCGCCCGGCGGGGTCCCCGGGGTGGCCGGGGCGGCCGGGCCCGGGGAGCCCGCCGGGCCTCCCGCGGCCGGCTTCACCGGCACCGCCACCACCCGGCTGCCCTGCCCCTCCGCCCCGAACAGCAACGTCGACCCGTCCGGCGAGTACGTCACCGACTCCGCCTGGCCCTGCCACGGCGCGTCCACCCTTTCGCCCTGCCCCTCCGGCCGCCCGTCCTTCCACGGGTACGTCCGCGCGAAGAAGTAGCCGCGCAGGGTGAGCCGGCTGCCGTCCGGCGAGAACGCCCCGTCCGTCACCCACGGCACGTCCGCCACCCGCCGGAACAGGTTCGTCCCCGACGTGGTCAGCCGCTCGGGACCCTCGTACAGCCCGCCCTCGTCCTCGCTCTTGCTCGCGATGTACACCCGTCCCGTCACCGGATGCACCATCAGCGCTTCGGCGTCGCGCGGCCCGTCGGCGTACTTCACCGTGAACTGCTCCGCCTCGACCGTCGCGTCGGCCAGTTGCTTCGGCTCGGGAAAGCGGTAGATCCACACGTGGTTCCAGGTGCCGTTGCGGTTGTCACCGACGTCGCCGACGTACACCTTCCCGTCGGGCCCCACCGACACCGCCTCGACGTCGCGCGGGGTGCCGATGCCGGTCAGCGTCAGGCGCGCCACGGTCTTCCCGGTCGCCGAGTCCACCGCGTACACGTACGGGCCGTCGTCGCTGTCGTTGTGCGTCCAGTACACCCCCGGATGGCTCCGGCTCGCGGCCAGCCCGCTCGACTCCTTGATCCGCGGATCGGCGAGGGTGAACCCGGTCGGTGCGGGGGCGGGCGCGGGCGCGGGCGCGGCGGCCGCCCGGGCCGGCGCCACCGCGAGGACGACGACGGCGGTGGCAGCAGCAAGGGTGAAGGACGACGGGAACGGCAGGCGCATGACCCCAGCCTGCCAAAGCGGCCCGCGTGTCCGGCATCACAGGGGCGCGCGCCGTGTGATCCGCGATGATGACCGGATGCGTTTCATGTTCGTCGGCGATTCCATGACCATCGGACGCGCCGGCGACTACACCTGGCGCTACCGCATGTGGCAGCACCTCAACGCCACCTTCGGCGGCCCGTACCGGATCGTCGGCCCGCGCTGCGAGCTGTACGACACCGCCGCCGACACGCCGACCAGCCACGCGTACGCCGACCCCGGCTTCCCCGAACGCGCCCGACGCCACCTGGCCGGCTGGGGCGAGGGCTGGCAGCACATGGCCCCGGTCATCGGCCCCGCCGTCGCCGCCGGCCGGGCCGACGTCCTGCTCGTCTCCCTCGGCCTCATCGACCTCGGCTTCTACACCGGCGCCGAGGAGACCGCGGCCAACATGCGCCGGTTCGTCGCCGAGGCGCGCGCCGCCCGCCCCGGCATACGCATGGTCCTCCTGCCGGTGATACCGAACAGCCGGGCCGAGGAGGACGAGCTGTTCGCCGCCGAGGTCGACCGGTTCAACGAGCTCCTCGCCAAGGCCGTCGCCGACCTGTCCACCGACGCCTCGCCGGTCCTGCTGGGGGCGCGCCCGGCCGCGTACGACATCCACCGCGACACCTACGACGGCACCCACCCCAACGCCTCCGGCGAACACCGGCTGGCCGGCGAGTTCGCGGCGGTCCTGCACCAGGCCTGGGGCATGGGCGGCCCCTACCGCCCCGCCGGCACGGCCTGACGGCCCGCAACACGCCCTGCGGCCCCGGCACTTGCTTGGAGTGCGCTCCACGCAGTTGGCTGGTGCCCATGAAGTACACACAGCTCGGACGCACCGGACTCAAGGTCAGCCGACTCGTACTCGGCACGATGAACTTCGGCCCCCAGACCGGGGAGCCCGAGAGCCACGCCATCATGGACGCCGCGCACGACGCCGGCATCAACTTCTTCGACACCGCCAAGCAGGCACTTTGACGCCAGCTTGAGTAGGAGGTGGTCGCCGCTCAGGGCGAAGGGACGACGACCACCGTACGTACGGCTACCTGATCACCAGGCGAAGGCCTCCGGAGACGGTCCCGGCCCGGGGAAGATCTCGTCCAGTCCGGCCAGCACCTCCTCGCTCAGCTCCAGCTCCAGCGCGCGCAGCGCACTGTCGAGCTGCTCCGCGGTGCGCGGGCCGACGATGGGGCCCGTCACGCCCGGCCGGGTGAGCAGCCAGGCCAGGGCGGCCTCGCCGGGCTCCAGGCCGTGCTTCTCCAGCAGGTCCTCGTACGCCTGGATCTGCGCCCGCGTCAAGCTGTTGGCCAGCGCGTCCGCTGCCCGTCCGGAGGCGCGGCGACCGCCCTCGACCTCCTTCTTGATGACCCCGCCGAGCACGCCGCCGTGCAGCGGCGACCACGGGATGACCCCGAGGCCGTACTCCTGGGCGGCCGGGATGACCTCCATCTCGGCCCGCCGCTCGGAGAGGTTGTACAGGCACTGCTCGCTGACCAGGCCGACCATGCCGCGCCGGGCGGCGGTCTCGTTGGCCTGGGCGATCTTGTAGCCGGGGAAGTTCGACGACCCCGCGTAGAGGATCTTGCCCTGCTGGATGAGCACGTCCACGGCCTGCCAGATCTCCTCGAAGGGGGTCCGGCGGTCGATGTGGTGGAACTGGTAGAGGTCGATGTAGTCGGTCTGGAGGCGCTTCAGGCTTGCCTCGACGGCCCGGCGGATGTTCAGCGCCGAGAGCCGGTCCTCGTTGGGCCAGGTCTCGCCCTCGCGGGACATGGAGCCGTAGACCTTGGTGGCCAGGACCGTCTTCTCGCGCCGGCCACCGCCTTGCGCGAACCAGGAGCCGATGATCTCCTCGGTACGGCCCTTGTTCTCACCCCACCCATACACATTGGCCGTGTCCACGAAATTCAGACCTGCGTCGAGGGCGGCGTCCAGGATGCCGTGGCTGGTCGGTTCGTCTGTCTGCGGACCGAAGTTCATCGTGCCGAGAACGAGTCGGCTGACCTTGAGTCCGGTGCGTCCGAGCTGCGTGTACTTCATGGGACCCAAGCCAACTGCTTCGAGTCCACTTCAGGCAAGAGCAGCCCGCGCAGCCCTCGATTTATGCGACAACGCGCATAGCAGCGTTGACGCATGTACGGCTGACCACCGCCCTCCGTACGGTTCTGGTGGTCGGCCCTCATGCGGCATCGACCAGCCGGTAGAAGCCCTCGATGGCGTCCGGGGAGACGGACAGGAGCCCGATGTCGTCGACGATGACCAGGTCGATGGAGATCAGCAGAAGCATCGCTGAGTAGTTCGGTGGCGACGAGCCGGCGGCGTCGTAGGAAGAGATCGCCGAGGGCATGCTCAAGAAGTCGGCGGAGTTCGCGGCCTCGGGCAACCGCGTCTACCTCCCGCTGGCCGACTGACCCAGCACAACGGACCGGCCCGCGACCTCATGGGGGGAGTCGTGGGCCGGTCCGTTTGTGGCCGTCCGGCAAGCCGGTCCGGCCATGCGCTACTTGAGGAATGAGCGGATGAGGTCCTGTGTAAACGGCTGCCGCTTAAGGCGGTCTGGAGTTGGGAGTTGACCTCCACCAGCCGCAGCCACCATCTCTGCCACGGTGCGGAAAACGAGTACCTGATCGGGCTTCTTGAGTGCGGCGATAATTTCCAAGCTCTGCTCTTCGCATTTCTTGTCATCAAGAAGGGCAGAGTTCTTGCCGAGTACGTGGTACTTGTACGCCATAAGGATGTGATAACGCGCGGGCTTGAAAACGGAGTCCAAGCCTGTTCGGAATGCGTTCTCAAGCTTGTATGCCGCAAAAGCACTCGCCACGTAGGGGAGGAGCCTGTGGTCATCCCGGAAGATGGAATCCCCTACGTCGCCGTAGAGTCGGTGTGCATATCGTGCCGCTGCGTGAGGCGAGTCAAGGAACATTGCGGTGATCGCTCGCATCTGATCCGCAATGGTGACGACCCTTGTTTTGGTTACTTCTTTCTTGTAGAACTGCCCTGAGCGTCGTTCGTAGGTGAGCTTCACGTCGGCCGTGTCTAGAAGATAGAAGTCTTCGAGCTTCTTCTGGATCTTCGTCAGAGCCACTAGGTCGTTTTCTTGGACTGCGGTCTGAGAATTGGTTGCGCGGATGATCTGTGTTGCTACTTCCTCGTCGCCCGTTACAACCAAACGGATGGGGACGTACACAGTGGAAATTGCCTCGCCGAGAGACTCTTTCGAGAGATGAAGGCAATGGCTGGTTTGGCAGCCGTTCACGATCTGGTAGCCAGATACGGCAACGGCGTCACCAGGCTTGGGTGAGTACTCCGAGGCCACGACCGTGACGCCGTTGTTGAGGACGGGAAGCAGGTTCCGCTCTGCTGACGTCAATGTGGTCATGATCTGCTTGTTGACGGGGTTGTCTTCTCCCTTGAATCCGCGGACGTTGTCGTAGAAGACTCGCTCATCAAGGGATCCATCGTCGCTGTTCTCGATCAACTTCAAGAGTTCTGATACCGAGACGACTCCGAGAATTGCCTGGTCTACGCCGGGCATCTTGGGGAGGTTAACCTGCTTCTCGAGTTGAATCTCCACCTCGTTGGCGTGATTCCTCTTGACCCATGCGTCGTGGATGTCGTCTGCGCCGAGGACGGACACTGTTACCTTGCCGACAAATCCGAGGTCGGAGATGTGCCCGGTTACAGTGGCGATCTTATCCTTAGTGCTCTCGGCCGCTGTCGATGGCTTGGGGGCGGTCGTCACAAAGGACAGTGTGACTGCTGGGGAGGCCTTGAGCCGGCTCGCGTAGTTCTCGAACACGGAACTGAGTGATTCGGCCAGTGATTCAATTCGAGGGTATCCGGGGAATCCTTCATTCTTGAGGAATTTCCGAACAGTGTCCCCGAAGTTCAGGATCTCAGACCCTGAAACCGAGCCGGACTGCTTCGCCTGAATGAAGTGGAGTGAAACCTCCACTTTAGCTGAAGCGTCACAGATCTCCTTGACATCGTCGGGGTCCCACGCGAGTTGGCCGTTGATTTCGAGTGCGATGACGTCGACTCCGGCTGTGCCCTTGTCGAGCAGTAGATCGCTCTTCTGTGTTTGTGAAATCAGATCGTTTGGGAGGATCAAGCTTGCGGCGAACAGCTCGAAGGCGTCCGAGTCCTTAAGTTTCAGGAGTTCTTCTTCCTCGCGAAACTTCTTGAAAAGCCCCTGGATGAGAGGGTTCATGAACTGTCCACCTCAAACTCGTCGCTCGCATGCCACTCGTGCAGTTGCGTCACATTATGGTCGCAAGATCGGATTGCGGGGAGTGGTTCGCGGATGTAGCACTCGGCGAGGGTGGGGCCAGTGTTACGGTCCGCTGGCGGCCCGCAGGGTGGACTGGGTTTCCCGTTGCGGAAACCAGGAGCCCTTGTCTTCCCCTTGCGGGAGCCGGAACGATGAGCCCTGACCAGACGGCAACCGCAGCAAGGGGGCACGGCGTGGAGGTCAGGAAGCTCGTAACGACCTGTGAGAACGGAGACTGTCCCACGCTGTATGCGACGGACAGGGACACCCTTCTCGTGCAGGGTGAGACCCCAGCCGACCATGGTGTGGAGATCCCCGAGCACGAGGCTCTGGTCGAGATCCCCATGGAACTCATCCGGAAGGCCATCCGTGATCAGCTCATCTAGCAACCTGGCGGAGCGGTTCAAGACGTTCGAACGGCAGGCGTTCCGGCTGGAGATCCTGGACGACTACAACGTCCCGTCGAGTGCCGAGAACCTGCGTGCGTTCCTCGCGGGTGACCCGCAGCCGGAGGACTACAACGCCAGGTGGGTCGAGACCGTCCGCGCCGCCACGCAGGCCGGCA
Source organism: Streptomyces sp. NPDC059851 (assembly GCF_042732005.1). Taxonomy (NCBI): domain Bacteria; kingdom Bacillati; phylum Actinomycetota; class Actinomycetes; order Kitasatosporales; family Streptomycetaceae; genus Streptomyces; species Streptomyces sp. NPDC059851. Next base: position 47,668 of record NZ_JBHWJJ010000013.1, read on the forward strand.
AGCGGATGTACCGGGTGCACATCGTCTCCCGACCGTTGACGGACTACCTCCGCTACGAGCTCGGCTGGGGGTACATGAAGAACATGACGGGCGGTGAGGAGTTCTTCATCTTGGACATCACCGAGAAGCCGAACCCCCTGGAAGGGGTGCCCGACTTCTGGCTGTTCGACGAGACTTCCCCAGTCGTCATGAACTACGACGACACGGGTGCGTTCCTCGGGCCGGATTTCCTTGAGGCCAGGCGTGCGGCGGACTTCGTCCGCTACCGGGACACGGCTCTCGCTCACGCCGAGCCGTTCCCCGAATGGTGGGCGAAGTACGGCGGGTGAACAGAACCGAACTGGGATCGGCGCTGCGGGCGCTCCGGCAAGCATCCGGCAAGCATCCGGCAAGGAAGCCAAGGCCGTCGCACGCAGCGCCGTCATGTCCACCGCCAAGCTGTCGAAAATCGAGAACGGCCACGTGGCGCCCAGTGTGGTGGACGTGGAGCGCATCCTTACGGCCGTGGATGTGTCAGAGCAGGTCAAGGCCGAGTACATGGCTGCGGCGCGTGCTCAGGCCACGGAGGCGACGGCCTGGCGGCTGTTCCGGCGTATGGGCTTCCATCGGAAGCAGGAGGAGATCCGGGCTCTGGAAGCCTCGATGAAGCTCCTGCGGCTGTTTCAGCCATCCCTGGTCCCTGGGCTGTTGCAGACACCCGAATATGTACGCGCCGTGTTGCAGGGCAAGGGACTGAGCGAGGACCAGCTTGCCCGCACCATCGGAGCTCGGATCGAGCGTCAACGGGTGCTGTACGACACCGGCAAACAGCTCAGCTTCGTCATCACGGAACCCGTGCTGCGCTGGCGTCTTCTCCCGCCCGCGATGATGGCCGGACAGCTGGACCGCATCGCCTCCGTCTCCCGCCTGCCGAACGTGGACGTCCGAGTCGTCCCCCTGGACCGTCCGCAGACCGACGTGCCGGGGCACTCCTTCGTCATTCGGGACGACCGCATGGTGACGGTCGAGACCACGCACGCCGAGGTGATCGTGACCGATCCTAGGGATGTCGCCTTGTACGTCGACAAGTACGAGCGCTTCGCCTCAGTGGCCACCGTCGGCGACGCAATGCGAGCGATGCTCGCTGACATCCGGGACGGATTCTTGCGTGAACGGGAAACGGGCTAGATCCCGCTGATCAGCGGCTGGACCATCGTCTCTACCGATTGAGCGAGCGGGGAGGCGCACGGCGTGAGCAGAGCGAAGACGACGATGTCGGGGCCGATGTACCTGTCGTTGCCGAACGTGCCGCCGAAACCGGTGGACGGGTGTGGGGTGTGTAGGGCCCTGGTCGCGCAGCGGCTGGAGGCTCGGGATCTGGGCGATCTGTCGGCGGCGACGGACGCAGATGTGGAGATCCGCAACCATCCGCACCGGACTGGGAGGTTGCGATGACGCGTTCGGTCCTGCGGTACGTGGAACACCGCATCAGTCGGCACCCGGGGACGGACGTGACCTTCGAGGCCGAGTGCCTGCGCTGCGACTGGCAGGCGCCGGCCTCGGACGACGGAGCAGCGGTGGACATCGAGTGCATGAGCCACACAGGCCGAACGGGGCACCAAGGCTTCCGCCGCTGGTGCACGTCCTTCGCGTGGGTTGAGCGCGCGGGATAGCCCACGGCCTCATCGTGGGAGGCAGCCCTTCAGACGTCCTCGGTCAGGTGGCGGTACAAGGTGGCGCGGGAGATACCGAGGGCCTTGGCGATGGCGCTGACAGACCACGTTCCGTGGTCACGCTTCGTAGCGACGCTAGGCTCCCGCGCATGACCAACGATCTCGGTTACACCTGCTCATGCTGCGGCGAGTACCACGCGGAGCTTCCGATGGGCTACAGCAGCACAGCTCCCAACGTCTGGGACGAGAGCTTCGAGGGTCGGCCCGACAGCCTGCTCTCCTCGGACCAGTGCGTCATCAACGCCGAGCACTACTTCGTCAGGGGTCTGATCGAGATACCGGTCATCGGCAGCGATGAGGTGTTCTCGTGGGGGGTCTGGGTTTCGCTCAGTCGGGACAACTTCTCCCGGGCCGCCGACATGTGGAACACGCCGGGACGCGAAGCGGAGAAGCCGTACTTCGGCTGGCTCACCACCGAGCTTCCGATCTACTCACCCAGCACCATCAACCTGAAGACGAACGCTCACACCCGCCCGATCGGCCAGCGCCCCTACATCGAGCTCGAACCCACCGACCACCCTCTCGCAGTCGAGCAGCGCACCGGCATCACTCTCGACCGCGTACGTCAGATTGCCGAAGCCGTCCTCCATGGCAACGGCGAGAACGGCTGACCGGCAAAGCTGTTCGGGTCGGCGGCGAAGGGGTGGGTATGACCCCCTGAGCCTGGCAAAGCAAACCGCCACGTCTTGGCAGCTGAGATCCTGCCACGGTTTCCAAAGGCCGTCAGATAACGGCGAAGGAAGGCGACTGCGGAGAACACACAGGTCAAGCCGCCTCATCCCATCCGACCGTTGGCCAGGGGGCGGCACAAGAGTGCAGCCCTTTGGAGCTTGTCCTTCGCGGCTTCGCTCTTTTGGGGGCGCGCAGCGCCCCACCTGGTTAGCTTCCTGGCCTTCTTTTTTGGGCCCCTGCGGGGGCCGCTCTGTCGAAGCAGGCTGGGGCGGGGGCGGCCTGACGGCCGCCCCCTTGCCTCTGCCGCTGAGGGCGCTGCCGCGCCTCGCTTCCCTCGCCGTTTCTCACACTGCCGCTTTGTGTTGTCGGCCCCGGGAGGGGCCGCACTGTGAGGTCAAAAAGATAGGAGAGGCGGCGTGCGTTTCCGCAGTTCAGAGGCGTTGCAGGTACACGTGAGGCGTGTGTGGACTACACGCGGGAGCGGTACCTATCGGTCTTGGTGGATGCGGCACGGCACCGGGGCGCCCTTCCTCTTCTGGAAGAGGTGAGGAGGGATAACGAGGCAAGCGGCCCCGGATCGCGGTGACACGAGGTCCAGCCGCTTCGCTCGGATGACGGCATTGGTCGAGCTCTGGTCCGACAGGGGCTGGTCCTCTTTGCCCAGCAGAGCGGCCAACTTCCCCGGACCGAAGCTCGCGTGGCCTTGGCAGTCGGCCCACCCGAGGGCGGCGAAGTGGACGCGGTAGGCGAGCTGGTGCCGGGAGTCCTGGGCCATGCGCCGGTACTCGTGCTGGGAGATCCCGCCCCAAGGGCGGCTGGTACCGAAGTGGATAGCCACTGAGCGCGGCTCCTTCCTGTGCGGCGCACGGGTGCGCCAGTTACCCCCGCCTGGCGGCGGGACATGTGCCTCCCTTTCTTCGCGGGGGTGGACCAGCCACGGTCGGCATGGTCCTCACAGGGTGCCAGGCTTCGGGCCTGGACTCGGTCTGGTGCAGTCGGGAGCGACGGCGGCGACCTGGCAGGAATCCTACAGAGCAGGGGAGGGCCCGCAGCGGGGCCCTCCTGTCATCCAAGGACGAGACGGTCAGCTCTCGCTGTGCACCGCCGCCAAGTCCCGGACCCGACGCTTGAAGTCCATCGGGATCAAGACCTGTACGCGGCCCTTCCCTTCCTGCCACATGCCGTCATGTCCCTCCGGGGACATAGCTTGCACGGCGGTCATGGGCGGCAGCTTCTCGGCGTGGATGACCGCCCTGACTCCGGCTGCCCGGAGTTCCTTGCCCTTCTCGTGCTGGGTCGACAGTTTCGCCCAGCGCTCGCGGTAGGTCTCATTCGTCGGGATCTCGTCCCAGCCGTCCGGCCGGGTGGGCTGGGCCATGAGCTGCTCCCGTCGCGCGTCCAGCCGCTTGTACGTCTCCCGGTACTCCTGCTTGCCCAGCTCGCTGGAGTAGAGACCGGCTTCGCGGTCCTCCCGCAGCTCGGCCAGCGCACGGTTCACCTCCTCGATGTCCCGCGTGAAGTCGACGCCCGGGCGGAAGACCTTCCGCACGATCTCGACATCGCCGGCCGCACGCAGGAAGACCTCCTCGACGGCTCCCTCCAGCACATGAGCCGCAATGCCCTTGCTGCCCGTAGGGCAGGGCTTGTGCGTGGTCCGGGACGCACAGCGGTAGTAGGGCCAGTTCCGTCCCGGGCCGAGGTACGCCGGTTCACCGCAGGTGCAGAAGGCGACCCTGAGCATCGGGGAGCCGCCCTTCCGGTTGCCGTTGCGCTTGCTGGTGTTCTCGTCCAGTTTCTTGTTCGCCAGCTCCCACTCCTCTTGAGTGATCAGCGGCTCCGCCCGCTGGAGAGGGCGCCCTTCCGTGTCACGGACGACGCGGGTTCGCTTCGTCTTCCGGCCGTCGACGACAACTTCCTCCGTCACCTCCATCTGACCGAGAACGTTCAGGGAGCGCACCACCTTGGCTGTGTTCGCGGCGGTCCACCGGCCGCCCTTCGGGGGCTTGCCGTTCCTGATGAGCTGAGCGTCAAGCGATACCGGAGTCTTGGTCGGGTCCTCGTTGAGCCACTGGGCGATGCTGTTAGCCGACTCGCCCTCGATGAGTCGGCGGACGATCTCGCGCAGCGTCCCTGCGGTGTCCGTTCCATAGTCGTCCGGGACCAGCCGCCAGCCGTCACCGGTGTCCTGCTTCTCCGCCCGGTAGCCGTACGGGATCCGGCCACCCCGCCAGCGCCCCTCCTTCACCAGGTGGTTGTACGAGGACTTCGCCCGGGCCTTGATGGCTTCGAGCTCCCCTTCCGCGAAGGAAGCGATCAGGCTGAACAGCAGCTTGCCCATCTGCGTGTTCAGGTTGATCCCGTCCTCGACGGTGGCTACCTCCTTGCCGTGCTTCTCGCACCATTCCACGAGCGTGTGCACGTGGAGCACGCGCCGTGAGAGGCGGTCCAGCTTCAGCGCGCAGATGATGTCGTACTCGTCGGCCCGGGACTCCTCCAGCGCGATCCGGTGCTCGATCGAGCTGACCTCCTTGCCGATAGTGGACGGCAGCCACTTCCCGAACTCCGGGCGCTTCCACGGCTCGACACCGCCGGAAACGTCGATGTCCTCGACCCATCCGACGACGACGTGCCCTTCCTGGTCGGCCCATCGTTGAATCGATCGGCGCTGGCGCTCCGGCGATGTGGTCTCGTCCGACACCTTCGACAGGCGCACTACTCCCAGGACTCTTGCCACTTGCTCTCCCCATCCCCTGTGGTGCTTGGAGATCGACGCTAGGGCCCCGGCGGGCACGGCGTCAAAATGGATTGTTCGGTACCGCCAACGTGTATGGGTGGGGCGAGGACAAGGGCCGCACCGAGGAGATCATCGGCACCTGGTTCGCGCAGGGCGGCCGCCGCCGCGAGAAGACCGTCCTCGCCACCAAGGTCTACGCGAGCATGGCGCCGGAGGGCCAGCCGTGGCCCAACTACGACCGGCTGTCCGCGCTGAACATCCGGCGGGCCGTCGACGCCAGCCTCAAGCGGCTGAACACCGACTACATCGACCTCTATCAGTTCCACCACGTCGACCGGCAGACCCCCTTCGAGGAGATCTGGCAGGCCGTCGACGTCCTCGTCCGGCAGGGCAAGATCCTCTACGCCGGCTCCTCCAACTTCCCCGGCTGGAAGATCGCCCAGGCCAACGAGACCGCGGCCCGGCACGGCCGGCTCGGCCTCGTCAGCGAGCAGTGCCTGTACAACCTGGCGGAGCGGCGTGCCGAGATGGAGGTCGTCCCGGCCGCGCAGGAGTACGGCCTCGGGGTCATCCCGTGGTCGCCGCTGCACGGCGGGCTGCTCGGCGGAGCCATCCGCAAGGCGGCGTCGTCCGGGCGCACCGCGTCCGGACGGTCGGCGGACGCCCTGGCCAACACGGCGGTGCGGGCGCAGGTGCAGGCGTACGAGGACCTGCTGGAGAAGCGCGGGCTGGAGCCGGGCGAGACGGCCCTGGCCTGGCTGCTGACCCGGCCGGGGGTGACGGGGCCGATCGTGGGGCCGCGTACGCCGGAGCAGCTCGCGTCCGCTGTGCGGGCGGTGGAGCTGGAGCTTTCGCAGGAGGTCCTGGACGGGCTCGACGAGGTGTTCCCGGGACCGGGGGCGTCGCCGGAGGCGTTCGCCTGGTAGCGGGCGGGGCCGCTGCCGGGGCCGGCTACTGCCCGACGGCGGCCGCCACGGCCACGACGACGAACATCAGCACGAGCACACCGGCCATCACACGGTTACGGGTCTTGGGATCCACCCGTCGAGCCTAACGCGACCGCCGCCGCTCCCCGCACCGAGGGGGCGGCGGCGGGGTCATTCGGGGGCGCCGCCCAGCGGCCAGGCGCCGACCACCTCGTAGCGGGGGTGCTCCCCGGGCACGCCGCCCGCCGGCAGGTTGCTGCGGATCAGGCTGAGCTCGGTGACCTGCCAGGGGGTGCCCTCGAAGCCGGCGAGGGCGTCCAGGTACGGGCGCATCGGAGTGCCGCCGTGACTGCGGGCCAGGGTGAGGTGCGCGGTGTACCGGCGGTGCTGCTCCATCGGGACGCCCGCCCGGCGGGCCGCCGCGTCCGCCCGCTCGGCCAGCAGCCGCATCGTGTCGATCCCGCCGGCGGCGCCGGTCCACAGGGCGCGGTTGCCGAAGTGGCCGACGCCGTGGAGGCGGAGGGGGAACGGCTCCGTGCGGTGGGCTGCGCGGGCCAGGCGGGCGTGGAGGTCCGGGAGGAGCTCGTCGGGTACCTCGCCCATGAAGGCGAGGGTGAAGTGCCAGCCCGGCTCCGCGGTCCAGCGGAGGCTGCGGTCACGGAGGGGGTCCACGGCCCGGCGGAGTTCCTGCAGGGCCGCAGGGGGCGGGACGACGGCGGCGAAGAGCCTCATGCCCTGAGCGTAGACACACCCCCGCCGCCCCGGCACGCCCCCGCGCCCCCGCGCCCCCGCGCCCCCGCGCCCCCGCGCCCCCGGGGAGACCGTCCGCCGTCGGACGGGTGCGGTCGTGCGGGGCTGAGCGCGCAGTTCCCCGCGCCCCTGGGGTGGCCCTGCCCGGTCGGCGGGTAGCGGCCGGGCGGGGCCAGCAGCCCTGGCCGGCCGCGTTCTGCCGAGTGAGGGTGCCCCGCTCAGGGGCGCGGGGAACTGCGCGAACGGCCACCGACAGCCCGCAGGCGGTCAGGCGTCGGCGATGGGGACGGAGGTCGGCGGGGTCGGGTCCGCCGGCGGGGGCGGGGTCATCGTGGACAGGAGCTGGCGGGCCAGGCCGAGGCCGGCGCCGCCCATGGTCAGGGCCTTCGTGAACATCTCCGACATGCCCTCGGCACCGTTCAACAGGACCATGTGGTCCACCTTCTCGAACGCTCCGGCGCCCGCCTGCACGATCGCCGGCCAGTTCTCGGCGAGCTGCTGGGCGACGACCGCCTCCTGGTTCTCCGCCAGCGCGGCGGCCCGCGCCTTGATGCCCTCGGCCTGCGCGAGGCCCTTCGCCCGGGCCGACGCCGCCTCCGCGAGGCCCTTCGCCTCCGTCGCGGCCGCCTCCGCCTCACCGGTGACCCGGGTCGCCTTCGCCGCCGCCAGGCCCCGCGCCTCGGTCGCGGCCGCGTCCGCCTTGGCCGCGGTCGTCACCCGCGTGGCCTCCGCGGCCGCCGCCAGCTCGGTCTCCTGCGCCTGCGCCTGGGCCGCGGAGATGCGGGCGTCGCGTTCCGCCTCGGCGCGGGTCCGCATCTCGTACGCCGCCGCATCCGCCGGCTTGCGGACGTCGGCCTGGAGCTGCTGCTCGCGCCGGTACGCCTCCAGCTCCGCGACCCGCGTCTCCTGGACGACGACCTCCTGCCGGGCGGCCGCCTCCGACAGCGGGCCCGCCTGCCGGGCGGTGGCCGCGGCCTTGTCCCGTTCGGCCTGGTAGCCGGCCTGCAGGATCTCGCTGTCCCGGGTGGCCTCCGCCATCCGCGCGGACGCGGTCTGCTCGGCTTCCGTCGCCAGCCGGTTCGCCTCGGCCTGGGCGATGCGCGCGTCCCGCTGTACGGCGGCGGCGTGCGGCATGGCCAGGTTCTTGATGTAGCCGGTCGGGTCCTCGATCTCGTGGATCTGGAGCGAGTCGACGATCAGGCCGAGCTTCTCCATCTCCGTTCCGCAGGCGGCCCGGGTCTGCCCGGTCAGCTTCTCCCGGTCGCGGATCATGTCCTCGACCGTCAACCCGCCGACGATGGCCCGCAGATGGCCGGCGAAGACGATGTGCACCCGCTCCGGCATGATCTTCTGCTGGTCCAGGAAGCGGCGCGCGGCGTTGGCGATCGACACCAGGTCGTCGCCGATCTTGAAGATCACCACGCCCTTCACCCGCAGCGGGATGCCCTGGTGGGTGACGCAGTCCACGGACAGCTGGGTCTCGTTCAGGTCCAGCGACAGCTTCCGCACCGCCTGCACGCCCGGAACGACCAGCGTTCCGCGGCCGGTGACGATCCGGAACCCCATGCCGTCGCCCAGGCCTTCGGTCTTGTGCGCCGAACCGGAGATGACCAGTGCCTCGTTGGGTTCGGCCACCCGCCACATGAGCTTGAACAGGCCGACCAGGGCAAGGACTCCAGCGAGGACCATTCCCGCGATGACGCCGACGTCCATCGGCAACTCCCCCCTTGGCGCAGTGCCGTTCGGCACTGACGAGGGTGCGAGTGTGCGCCCGCGCCGGCGGAACGCAGAAGACGCGTGCGCGGTGTTGTCGCCGTCTTGGTACGGAGTCACAAAGGGCGTCGCCCTGTTGCCGTTTCAGTTTCCGTATGCCGCCATCACGTACACCGTGCGCGGCGGCTGGTACTCGACGACGGTGACCATCGTCCCGACCGGCAGCCGGCGCGTCCCGGGTGCCGGGTAGGCGAGGAAGTGCTCGGCGCCGCCGCGGATCCGCACGATGACCTCGCCCACGAGGCCGGGCCCGACCGTGCCGGTGACCCTGCCTTCGCGCCCGACCATGCCGCGTTCCTCGTCCCCCGCCACGTTCCCCACGATGTCCCCCATGCGCCGAGGGTACGCCGTGCGGGCCGGTCCGCCAGAGGGGCTGTTACGGCCGCCCCGGGCGGGGTGTCACGAGTGCCCGAGGTCCGCGGCCGGCAGGTCCGCCGACGGCACCGACCCGGTGTCGGGGGCGGGGCGCAGCGGGAACTCGTCCGCGGCCATCGAGTCGAGGACGGGCGGTGCGGGCCGCAGCGGCTTCGGCATGACCGCGGCCTCGGAGTGGCCGCCGCAGCCGTACGAGAGGGACACGAGGTGGCCGTCGGCGGGGCCGAACTCGTTGGCGCAGATGCCGAAGGCCTGGCCGAGGGAGCCGCCGATCGCGATGAGGAAGCCGCAGGAGACGCAGGAGGCGGGCGCGGACTGCGCCATCGGTGTCTTGGCGCCGTACGCCTCGTCCCAGCGGTCGGCGGCCGTGTGCAGGCCGTAGCGGGACAGGACGCGGGCGCGCCGCATGCCGAGTTCCTCCGCGACGGCGGCGATCGAGCCGCGGGCGGGGACGACGGTGCGGCGGTCGGTGACGTCGGCGTCCTCGGCCTCGACCAGTTCGGCCATCTCGTGGGAGACCGGGGAGTTCGGCGGCGGGACGTCCTCGCCGGAGTAGCCGGGCTCCAGCCGCAGGTCGTCGGCGTCGGTGGGCAGCAGGTCGCCGGGGCCCATGTCGCCGGGGCGCAGCCGCTCGCTCCACGGCACCCACTCGGGGGCTAGGAGGGCGTCGGAGCCGGGCAGGAGCACCGTTTCGTCGAGGGTGACGTTCTTCGCGCGGGAGGCACGGGTGACGGTGACGGCCCACCGCCAGCCCCGGTAGCCGGGGTCCCCGCACTCGAAGAAGTGGGTGACGACCCGGTCGCCCTCCGCGATCACGGACACGTGCTCGCCCACGACTCCGGGCGCGGCGATCTCCTCGGCCGCCGCACGGGCGAGGTCCACCGCCTCGGCGCACAGGCGGTCGGGGGTACGGCTTCGCGTCGTCGCAGCACTCACAGGTCTCGTTCTCTCCTACGCCGTCTCACGAGTGCGCCGTCCGTACTGTCGTCCACAACGACCCGTCGGTCCTGTCCGTACGTGGCGCGAGCGGAGCGGACCTGAGGGCCGCGTCGACGTCCGCACCCGATCGGCCTCGGGCACACCCACCTGCAATCCATTCTGCGGGATCGCGAAGAGGCGCGCGGCCAAGAGCAACCGCCGGTGGCGCGCTACGCACGCTACCTCCTTCGACGCCCGTGGCCCACATGCAAGGTCCGATTCGCGGACAACCCCGCTACGCGACCGTAACCGGAACGCGATTCCGGGCTCCTGCCGCCGGCGGCCGACCGCGGTTCCGGAGCGCGCCGGGACGGGACCGCGGCAGACCGGTGGGGCACTATGTCGAGTGTGGCACCCGCACGGTCGTCGCGTGAGGGCCCGGGACCGGTCAGACGGGCCGGCCGGGCGGTCGGGCGTGCCCTGCACCTCCCCGTCACCGGTACGGCCCGCGGGATCCGGCGGGCGACGCACGCGCACGGGGCGGGTGAATCGGGCCTCGGCAAGCTGATCGAGCTGCACGCCGTCAACGGCGCCGGCGATGTGATGATCACCGTGGCACTGGCGTCCACGGTGTTCTTCTCGGTCCCCACGGACGAGGCACGCGGGCGGGTCGCCCTCTACCTGGCCATCACGATGGCCCCGTTCGCCGTGCTGGCGCCGGTGATCGGGCCGCTGCTGGACCGGCTGCCGCACGGGCGGCGCGCGGCGATGGCCGCGGCGATGCTGGCGCGGGCGCTGCTCGCGCTGCTGATGTCGGGGGCGGTGGCCACGGGCGGCCTCCCGCTGTATCCCGAGGCGCTGGGCGTGCTGGTGGCGTCGAAGGCGTACGGGGTGGTGCGCAGCGCGGTGGTGCCGCGGCTGCTGCCGCCAAACTTCTCCCTGGTGAAGGCCAACTCGCGGGTCACGCTGGCGGGGCTGCTCGCGACGGGTGCGGCGGCGCCGGTCGCGGCCGGGCTGAACACGATCGGGCCGCAGTGGCCGCTGTACGGGGCCTGCGTGATCTTCCTCGGTGGTGCGTTCGCGGCGTTCACCCTGCCGCACAAGGTGGACGAGGCCAAAGGCGAGCGGCGGGCCCGGCTGTCCACGCACGAGCCGCACTCGAAGCGGCCGGGGCTGCGCACGGTCAGCCGGTCGGTGCTGTGCGGCCTGCTGGCCAACGCGTCGATGCGGGCCCTGTCCGGGTTCCTGATCTTCTTCCTGGCGTTCCTGCTGCGCGAGCAGCCGCTCGCCGGGCAGAGTGCCGCCGTGTCGCTGGGCATCGTCGGCGTCTGCGCGGGCGTCGGGAACGCAAGCGGAACGGCGGTGGGCGCGTGGCTGAAGGCGCGCGCCCCGGAGGGCATCATCGCGGCCGTGCTGGCGCTGACCCTCGTGGTCGCGATCCTCGCCGCGGTGCTCTTCAGCGGGCCGATGGTGGCGGTGCTGGGGGCGACGGCCGGGTTCTGCCAGGCGCTGGCGAAGCTGTCGCTGGACGCGACGATCCAGCGGGACGTGCCGGAGGCGGTGCGGACCTCGGCCTTCGCCCGGTCGGAGACGCTGCTGCAGATGGCGTGGGTGCTGGGCGGCGCGATCGGCATCGCGTTGCCGCTGAACGGGGCGCTGGGGATGGCGGTGGCCGCCGCGATCGTCGCCGCGGGCACCACGATGGCCGTACGCGGCCTGCTGTCGGCCCCCCGCCACCACCACACGGGCTCCCCCCGCCCCCGCGTGGCCTGACGGTGCCGGGCCGGGCCGGGGCGTCCTGGAACGGGGGGAGCCGGGAGCGGGCAGGAACGGGCCGGGGGCGGCCCGCAGCGGGCCGGGCACGGGCCGGGGGACGGTGCGGACGCACGGGGGTCGGCTGGGGTCGGGAGCGGGCCGGGCGGGGCGGGTCCGAGGGAGCACGGGTGGGGCGGGCGGGCCTGGCCGGGTGGGCCCGGGGCGGCGCGCCGCAGGTCGGCGGGACCCCGTGCGGCGGGGGAGCCCATGGGCCCGATAGCCTTCGGCTCATGACCGCACCGCTTATCTCGGGTAAGGGCCGCCGCAGCGTCGCGGCCCTCGGAGCCGTGTCCGCCGGCCTCCTCGTCCTCTCCGCCTGCGACAAGCCGACGCCGCTGGCGACCGTGACGGTCGGCACCTCGTCGGTGTCCGCCGAAGCCGTCTGCCGGGACAGCGCGGAGCTGTCCATCGAAAAGGTCCAGGAGTGCCTGACCGAGGCGAAGGACGCCAAGACCGTCGAGTACGGCCGCGGTGACACCCTGCGTCTGGGCGTCGAGCCCGAGATCGTCGAGGACGGCAACCGCTGGCAGGCGGTCCTGGACGGCCAGCCGATCACCGAGCCGTCCTCCAACACCTACCGCAGCTTCCCCGGCGCCGACATCTTCGCCACCGGCGGCCAGGGCGAGGCCCCGTCCTCGAAGAAGCTGAACATCGTCCAGGTCAGCGAGGACGGCAAGCCCCTCGCCGTCTGGGCCTACAACATCAAGCTCAAGTAACCCCGCGCAGGCGACCGTGCGCGCGCTCATCGTGACCGCGGTGGCGGCGGAGGCAGACTCCGTCGCCACCGGACTCACACCCCACCCGGACCCCGCCACGCCGGAGCCGCGCGCGCTCCCCGGGGGCTACCCCCTCACCCGCCGCGACCTGCCCGGCCTCGCCGCCGACGTGCTCGTCGCCGGTGTCGGCCCCGCCGCGGCCGCCGCCGCCACGGCCACGGCCCTCGCGCTGGCCGACTACGCGCTCGTCGTCTCCGCCGGCATCGGCGGGGGCTTCCAGCCCGCCGCACCGCCCGGCTCGCTCGTCGTCGCCGACGCGGTCGTCGCAGCCGACCTCGGGGCCGCGACCCCGGACGGCTTCCTGAGCGTGCAGGAGCTCGGCTTCGGCCGCAGCGCACACCTGCCGCCCGCCGAGCTCGCCGCCCGCGCAGCCGAGGCCACCGGGGCACTGCTCGCGCCCGTACTGACCGTCTCCACCGTCACCGGCAGCGCCGACCGGGCCGCCGAGCTCGCCGCCCGGCATCCACAGGCCGGGGCCGAGGCCATGGAGGGCTTCGGGGTCGCCGAGGCCGCCGCGGCGCACGGGCTGCCCGTCCTGGAGATCCGCGCCGTGTCCAATGCCGTCGGGCCGCGGGACCGGGCCGCCTGGCGCATCGAGGAAGCGCTGGCCGCCCTGACCGCGGGATTCCGCGCGCTGGGGCCCGTACTCGTCCACTGGGGAGAACGCCATGAGCACCGACCTGAGCACGGCCGCGCGTCCTGACGGGGCGCACCCGCTCAAGATCGCCTACTCGCCCTGCCCGAACGACACCTTCGTCTTCGACGCGTGGGCGCACGGACGGGTGCCGGGCGCGCCCGCCCTCGACGTCACCTTCGCCGACATCGACCTCACCAACGGCATGGCCGAGCGCGGCGAGCTGGACGTGCTGAAGGTGTCGTACGCCGTCCTGCCGTGGGTGTTGGAGGAGTACGCGCTGCTGCCGTGCGGCGGGGCACTGGGGCGGGGCTGCGGGCCGCTGGTCCTGGCCCGGGACCCCGGGCTGGACCTGGCCGGGCGGACGGTCGCGGTGCCGAGCGAGCGCTCCACCGCCTACCTGCTGTTCCGACTGTGGGCCGCCGACGTGCTGCCGGACGGCGTCGGGAAGGTCGTGGTGCTGCCGTTCCACGAGATCATGCCGGCGGTGCGGGACGGCCGGGTGGACGCGGGGCTCGTCATCCACGAGGCGCGGTTCACCTATCAGGACTACGGGCTCCACTGCCTGGCCGACATGGGCGAGCACTGGGAGAACGCCACCGGCCTGCCCATCCCGCTCGGCGCGATCATCGCCAAGCGGTCGCTGGGCGCCGAGACCCTGCGGGCGCTGGCCGAATCGGCCCGCACCTCGGTCCGGATGGCCTGGGACGACCCGGAGGCCTCCCGCCCGTACGTGCGTGCGCACGCGCAGGAGCTGGATCCGGCCGTCGCCGCCCAGCACATCGGGCTGTACGTGAACGAGTTCACCGCCGACCTCGGCGACGACGGCTACGCGGCGGTGCGCGGACTGCTCACCCGGGCTGCGGCGGAAGGGCTGGTCCCGGCCATCGCACCGGACGCGCTGGCCTTCCCGTAGACCGGGCCGTCGGGAACGACGGTGCCCCGCCACTCGCGGGAGCGGCGGGGCACGATCAGACGCGTCGGAGCGTCAGACGTCGAGCTGGTCGGCGACGGCGCGGAGCAGGTTGGCGATCTTCGTGCCGTGACCCTTGTCGGGGTAGCGGCCGCGCTCCAGCATCGGGGTGATGTTCTCCAGCAGGGTGGTGAGGTCCTGCACGATCGAGGCCAGCTCGTCCGGCTTGCGGCGCTGTGCGGCAGCCACCGACGGCGTCGGGTCGAGCACCGTCACGGACAGGGCCTGGTCCCCGCGCTGACCTGCGACGACGCCGAATTCGACGCGCTGGCCGGGCTTGAGTGCGTCGACCCCGGCCGGGAGTACCGACGAGTGGACGAAGACGTCCCCGCCGTCGTCTCGGGAGAGAAAGCCGAAGCCCTTCTCACTGTTGAACCACTTGACCTTGCCGGTGGGCACGTCTGTCCTCTGTCCTTGCTCGTCGGGTCCGGGCGGCCGCCGCGGCGGCTCCGGATAGCAGCGCAGCGGGCCATGGGTGACCCGCCGACTCCAGGCTAGTGGGCGATGGGCAGGTGACAAGACGTTCCCCGGTCCTTCGCCGGCTCTCCGCTGTCGGCTGCTCAGGCCAGGGAACTACCCTGGTCGGGTGACTGTTACTCCTCACACCGACGAACCGCGGCCCGGCGACGGCCTCGTGCGGGCCGGTGGCATCGTCTTCATCCTCGGCGCCGTGGCCACCCTGGCGACGATGGCCCCGCTGTTCCTCCACACCGAGCCGCTGCCGTCGTACGCGTGGGCCATGTGCATGCTGATGGGCGTCGGCTTCGCGATCTCCGCGGCCGGGGTGCTCCGCTCGGCGGCGGCCCAGCGGCGGGCCGCCCGCGCGGCGACAGCGGGCCCTGCGGAGGACTGAACCGCAGGCTCAACGCACGTGCGGCTCAGCCCGCTTGGGGCACAGCACGCTTGCGGCTCAGCCCGCTTGGGCCGGAACCGTGCGGCTGCTGCGGACGTACTCCGCCAGCCAGTCCGGCAGCGCGGTGAGGTCCGGCAGCACCACGTCCGCGCCCGCCTCCCGCAGCTGCGGCTCCGGACACGGTCCGGTGGGGACCGCCACCGACAGCGCGCCGGCGGTCCGGGCGCCGCGTACGTCCCCGACGTGGTCGCCCACGTAGACCTGCGCCCCGTACGCGCGCAGCGCCTCCGCCTTGGCCTCGGCCCACAGCCAGCCGACGACCGCGTCCGGGCGGATGCCGAGGTGGTCGAGGTGGAGGCGGGCGTTCGGCTCGTGCTTGGCCGTGACCACGATCGCCCGGCCGCCGAGCTCCTGCACGGCCGCGATCGCCTCCCGGGCACCGGGCATCGCCCGCGTCGGCTCGATGGCGTACGCCGGGTAGAGCTCCCGGTACCGGTCCGCCATGGCCTCGATCTCCGCCTCCGGGAACCAGTGGGCGAGCTCCTGGTCGAGCGGCGGCCCGAGCCGGGTGACCGCCTCGTCGGCGTCGATGAACGTCCCCGTCTCGGCGGAAAGCGCCTGGTAGGCGGCCTTGATGCCGGGACGCGAGTCGATGAGCGTCATGTCGAGGTCGAACCCGACGGTCAGCGGGACGGAGGCCACGGCGGGCGCGGAGGTCTGGGAGGTCATGCCGGCCATTCTGCCGACGGCGGCCCCCGCCGGAGCTGAACCCCCCGCGACCCCACCCCCAACCCGGGGCGAACACCCCGGACCCACCGGCCGGCCCACCCCGGGGCCGCCCGGGGGCTGGAGGGCCCGCAGCGCCGTGCTCGTGCCGCTGGGCGTTGCCGACCCGCTGCGGTAGCAGCGGTGTGCCGCTGCGCGGAGCCGCTCCCCGCCCCGCCCCTTCACCGATTCCCGGGGCTCCGCCCCGGACCCGTGCCGGGCCGCTCGGCGACGGCTGCCCCAACGGGGCCGTCGGTCGCTCCCCGGGGCTCCGCCCCGATGCTGTCGCGCCGCACGGCGCACGACCGGGCGCCATGCCCCACCGCCCCGGCCGTACGGCGGACGGCACGGCCGGCGCGGGGACCGGGGGCCGAGCCCCGGTAAACGGGGACGGACGGCGAGCAGCTCCGCGCAGCGGAGCCCGCCACGACCCGGTCGAGCGGCCGGGACCGGTCGGGGAGGGCCGAGCCCGGCACTGGGTCGGGTGCGGCCGGCCACGAAGGGCCGGGGCGGGCTCCGGAGGGACGGGGCGGGCTCCGGAGGGACGGACGTCCCGGTACGGCTCCCTCGGCGCGGCGGGCCCGGAGGGGTCAGCGGCGGCGGGAACGCCAGATCAGGTAGGCGGCCGAGGCCACGGCGGCGGCGCGGGCCAGCCAGGGCCACATGCCCTGGAAGACGCCGCCCAGCCCCTCGTCCGTCAGCGGCGCACCCCAGCGCCCCTCCAGCCGGCCCCACAGCCAGACCACCGCCCCGGCGAGCACCGCCCCCGGCACCCCGAAGACGACCGCCTTCCGCTCGGTCGGCCCGAGCACCCGCGACGCGTACGCCAGCGCCCACCCGCCGATCAGCAGCAACCACGAGCCGGCCACGGCTCCGGCCACCAGGACGGCCGCGGCCAGGAGGAGGAAGGCGTGCGGTTTCGGGCGTGGTGCCGGGCCCGCCGCCGGGGCCCCGGCAGGGGCCTCCTCCGCCGCCGGGGTGGACTTCTTCGCGCGCCACCGCTCCCTTAGGAACCGTACGAGCGTCTGCTCCGGTGCGGCCCCGGTGCCGCCCCCGGCCCCGGTCTCCTCGCCCCGCTGCTCCGTGCCCTTGAGGTCCTCCGGACGGGCGAACAGCTCCGGGATCTCGATCCCGCCCGTGAAGCCCTCCACCTGCGGCCCGCCGTCCCGCAGTCCGCCGCCGTACGGGCTCGCCGGGATCCGCCACCAGTCCGGCTCGTCCCCGCCCGCCGCGCCCTTCGCGGGCTGCGGCCGAGCGCGCGGGCCCCGCTGGGCCGGTACCGCCCCCGCCCCGGCTTCCGCCCGCGGCTCCGGCGCCTCGGCCGGGGGTGCGCCGGCACCGTCCAGGACGTCCTCCGGCGTGCCGATCCGGTCCAGGATGCCGCGGACCGCGTCCGGCGTCTCCGGCTCGTACTTGGCGCGCCGCCGGTCGATCTCGTCCCGCAGCCCCGCCACCAGCCGCATCCGGTCACCGGAGGGCATGTGCCGCTGCTGCGCCAAGTCTCCGACGCGGCTCAGATACGCGTAGACGAGGTGGTCGCTCTCGATCCCCATGCCCGGCTCCTCCCGTGCCGCCCCGTACCGCCCTTCCGAAAGGTAGCGCGTGCGGCCCGTGGAGCCGCCGAGGGCGCAGCGGATAACGTTGGCCGGATGGGGACCGGCCGACGCGACCAGGAGGCGACCGTGCGTGAGCCGAGCAGCGCCACAGCAAGCAGCAGCGCCCCGCGCTCCCTCGCCGAGGCGCTGCGCGCCCGCGACGACGCGGCGCTCGCCGCCCTGCTGCACGCCCGCCCGGACCTGCTGAGCCCGGTGCCGGGGGACGTGACGCAGCTGGCGACCCGGGCCGGGACCCGCGCCTCGGTGGTGCGCGCCCTGGACCGGCTCGACCGGTTCGCGCTGCAGACCGCCGAGGCCCTCGCGGTGGCCCCGGACCCGTGCCCGTACGAGGTACTGGAGTCGCTGCTGGCCGGCGCGCACACCCCGGAGGACACCCCCGCAGCCCCCGCAGCCCCCGCCGCGCCCGCCGCGCCCGCCGCGCCCGCCGACAACGGAGCCCGCGCCGAGCTCCCCCGCGCCCTGGCCACCCTGCGCGACCAGGCCCTCGTATGGGGCGACGACGACCGGCTGCGGCTGGTCCGCACGGCCCGCGAGCTCCTCGCGCCGTCCGCCGCCCGCCCCTCACCCACCGGTCTGGGCCCGACCGTCGCCGAGGCCACCGCGGGTATGTCCCCGACCCGGATCCAGGAGATCGTCGCGGCGGCCGGGCTGCCCGCCACCCACGACCCGGTGTCTGCGGTGGCGGCGCTGACCGGCCTGTTCACCGACCCGGCGCGGATGCCGGCCCTGCTGGAGGCGGCCCCGCCGGAGGCCCGGCAGGTGCTGGACCGGCTGGTGTGGGGGCCGCCGTACGGGGAGGTCACCCCGGATCCGGCGCCGCCCGTGCGCTGGCTGCGCGACCGCGGCCTGCTGCTGCCGGTGTCGCCGCGGACCGTGGTGCTGCCGCGCGAGGTGGCCCTGTACCTCCGGGGCGGTCTCGCGCACCGCACCCCGGAGCCGCTCGCGCCGCAGGTGGCGGCGCAGCACGAGCACCGTCCACAGCTCGTGGACGCCAATGCGGCCGGGCAGGCCCTGGCGGCCCTCGCCACCGTCGAGGAGCTGGTGAAGTCCTGGGAGCAGGCCGGCCCGCCGGTGCTGCGTTCGGGCGGGCTGTCCGTACGCGACCTCAAACGGACCGCGGCCGTCCTCGGCACCGACGAGCCGACCGCCGCGTTCTGGGTCGAACTCGCTCACGCGGCCGGGCTGCTGGCCAGCGACGGCGAGGCCGACGAGCGGTACGCGCCCACCCCCGCCTTCGACGACTGGCTGGAACTCCCGCCCGCCGAACGCTGGTCTGCCCTGGCCGCTGCCTGGCTGCCGGCCACCCGCACCGCCGGCATGGTCGGCGAGCAGGACCCTAAGGGCCGCGTGCTCGCCGCCCTGGGCCCCGGCCTGGACCGCTCCGGCGCCCCCGAGGTGCGCCGCCGGGTCCTGGAACTCCTCGCCGCCCTCCCCGAAGGCGGCTCCCCCGACCCGGAGGTCCTCCTCGACCGGCTGGCCTGGGAGCGGCCGGTCCGCGGGACCAGCGAACTGTGGGCCCGCCTCGCCCGGTTCGCGCTCATCGAGGCCGAGGCGCTCGGTGTGACCGGCCGCGGCGCGCTCTCCGCGCCCGGCCGCGCCCTGCTGGAGCACCGCGACCCGGCGCCGCTGCTGGCCCCGCTGCTGCCCGAGCCGGTGGACCACGTACTGCTGCAGGCCGACCTGACGGCGGTGGCGCCCGGGCCGCTGCGCCGGCCGCTCGGCGACGTGCTGGCGGTGCTGGCGGAGGTGGAGTCGAAGGGCGGGGCGACCGTCTACCGGTTCACGCCCGGCTCGGTCCGGCGGGCCCTGGACGCCGGGCGCACCGCGTCCGACCTGCACGCGTTCCTCGCCGAGCACAGCACCACCCCGGTCCCGCAGCCGCTGGCGTACCTGATCGACGACGTGGCCCGACGCCACGGGCACCTGCGCGTGGGGGCCGCGTCCTCGTACGTGCGCTGCGACGACGACGGCATGCTGAACGAGATCCTGGCCGACAAGCGGTCCGCCGGGCTGGGCCTGCGCCGCCTCGCCCCGACCGTGCTGGCCGCGCAGGCCGACCCCACCGCCCTGCTCGACGGCCTGCGGGCGATGGGCTACGCCCCGGCCGCGGAGTCCCACACCGGTGATGTGCTCGTGGCCCGGGCCGACGCCCGCCGCACCCCGCCGCGGGCACGGCCCGTACCGGTGCCGGAGGGGCCGCCGGTGCCGGACGAGACGCTGCTGGGGGCGGCCGTACGGGCCATCCGCGCCGGCGACCACGCGGCGACGGCGGTGCGCAAGGAGCCGGCGGGCGCCACGGCAGGCGGGTCCGCGGCGGCGCCGGCCCCCGGGGAACTCCCGCGCACCAGCGCCGCGGAGACCCTGGCCACGGTCCAGGCCGCCGCGCTGACGGGGTCGGCGGTGTGGATCGGCTACGTGAACGCGGACGGGGCGGCGAGCCAGCGCGTCATCGCCCCGGTGCGGGTGGAGGGCGGCTTCGTCACCGGCTACGACCACACGGCCGACGAGGTACGGACGTACGCCCTGCACCGCATCACCGGGGTCGCGGAGCTGGAGGAGGAACACCTCTGAGCCGCCGTGACGGAGTCGACTGCGGCTCGCCGGCGCTCTGAAGGGGCGCGGGGGACTGCGCGACCGGCCACACCGGGCCCGCAGACGATCACGGCCCGGCGCGACGCTTCCCGCGGAGCGCCCAGCGGTCGCGGGCGGCGAAAACCAGTGGCCGACGCTGGGGTCCACGGCCCAGGCTGACCCGTATGTCCGATCGCACGCCCCCGCGGGCCGCGCAGGTGCAGACGGCGCCCCACCGGCAGGTCCGCGCCGCCCACACCGACACCACCATCACCGTCTACCAGGCGTACGCGCCCCACCTCGGCCTGCCTGCGGCCCGCGACGGCCGCTTCCCGGCCGCTTGGAAGCGGGAGCGCATGACGTGGATCAAGCCGTCGTTCCTGTGGATGATGTACCGCTGCGGCTGGGCCACGAAGACCGACCAGGAGACCGTCCTGGCCGTCGAGATCACCCGCGAGGGCTTCGACGAGGCCCTGCGCCGCGCCTGCCTGTCGCACTACGAGCCCGGCACGCACCCCGACCGCGAGGCCTGGCAGCGGTCCCTGCGCGACTCCCCCGCCCGCGTCCAGTGGGACCCCGAGCGGGACCTGCACCTGAACCCGCTGCCGCACCGCTCGCTCCAGCTGGGCCTGTCCGGGCCGGCCTCGCGGGCGTATGCCGACGAGTGGACGGTCTCCATCCGCGACGTCACGCCGCTGGCGCGGGAGATCCACGCCCTCGTGCGGGCCGGCGACGAGGCCGCGGCGCGGGCCCTGCTGCCTGCGGAGACCCCCTATCCGGCGGGCTCGTTGGCGCACCTCGGGGCGTGACCGGACGGCCGTCGGGCAGGGCAGGAAGCGGAGCCTCTCATACCTGTTAGCGCAGGCCGGGGGGGATGGGAATGGCTCCCGAGGTTCTGTTGCAGAGCAGTGACACATGAGGGATGCATCGCCCGTACGGCTTGTGTGAAGATCAGTACTTCGTAGTAGCAGTAGCGGCCCGCACACGAGACCGCGTACACCCGCACCACCCGCACCGCCTCACCGGCCGGCCCGGCACTCTGCCGCGGCCGTTGCGCGCACTTCGCCGTCGCCTTCCCGCCGGCGCCCGTTCCACACGGAGCGCCTGCCCGTTTGGTTCCTTGGGGGGAATCCGCACATGCCCGCTCGCACCGCCGCCCGCCGCCGCGTCCGCGCCGCTGCCGCCACCGCCGTCGTCGCCGCAGTCGCCGGCACCGCCCTCATGCCGCTGTCGGCGTACGCCGCTACGGCCGAGGACAACGGCGCACTGAAGATCACGATGAGCGTCCCGGAGGTACCGAGCGGCCCGCTGAAGCGCGGCGGCGCGACGGAGGCCTTCGAGCTGACGGTGACCAACCCGTCGAACGAGGCGCGCGCCTTCCACCCGTGGATCGACGGTCTGGCCGCCGGCCCCGGCCTGCTGCAGAAGAGCGACGTGACCTTCAAGATCGAGCCGATCGACGCCCCGCCGACGGAGTCCTCCATCGGCCAGCAGAACGGCGGCTGGCAGGCCACGTTCTACCCGGCCGACAAGAGCAAGGACGGCTTCGAAGTGCCGGCCGGCCGCAAGCTGACGTGGAGGGTCACCGTCGGCCTCGGCGCGAGCTACCCGACCAACAAGGGCGAGCTCACGCTGGACGCCTCGTCGTACAAGGACGAGGTGCCGGCAGCCGGCAAGGCCTCGCGCACCTTCAAGACCGATACGCCCGCCCACGTCGGCAAGTTCACGACCGCGATCAGCGGCATCGGCCCCTGCCAGGGCAGCACGGCGCCCGACTGCCGCGAGCTGAACGTCAAGTACCGCGTCACCGGCGGCGGCGAGTTCAACACCGCGCTCGCCACCAAGCTGACGCTGCACACCCCCGACGGCGCCACCCCCGACGTCCAGGTGCGGGCTGCCCAGGCCGGCACCGCTTGGCAGGACGTCAAGCCCGGTGCCGGAAACAACGGCTTCACGCTTCCCGAAATCACGAAGAGCTTCAGTGCGGCCTCGGGCGAGCACACCACCCGTCTGCAGATCAAGCTCGGCCCGAAGGCGAAGCTGACCAAGGCCACCCAGATCAACGCGATCGCCGAGGTGGGGTTCGCCCAGGGCAACACCTGGGCGTTCGACCGCGTCGACACGAAGATCGAGCTGGCTCCGCCCACCACGACCTCCCCGTCGCCGTCGCCGAGCGGCTCCGCCTCCCCGTCCCCGTCCGCCTCGACTTCCCCGTCCCCGTCGGCGTCCGCCTCGACGACCGCGGCGACCACGGGCACCACCACCACGACCACCACCGGTTCCTCCGGAACCCTCGCGAACACCGGCGCCAGCTCCAACACCGGCCTGTACTCCGCCCTGGCCGCGGCCCTGGTCGCCACCGGTGGCGCCGCGGTCTGGCTCGGCGCCCGCCGCCGCAAGGCCGCGTGCCGGGCCTGATCCCGGCATCCGCACCGCGCAGGGGCCCGGCACGCTGGCGCGTGCCGGGCCCCTGCGGTCGTACCGCGCCCCTGCTCTCAGCGGGCCGCGTACACCACCCGCCCCGGCTCGAACGGCCAGACCTCCGCGAGCCAGCGGGAGACGGCCTCGTACAGCGGCTCGTCCAGCGCCGCCCGGTCGGCCCGCACCCAGGAGCTGACGTGCACCGGCCTCGGGCTGCCGCCCTCCTTCGCCGGGTAGACGTACACGCAGCCGATCACGTCGTCGCCGTCCAGGACGCTGTACGTGAACCCGGTTCGGGCCGCGAAGTCCCCCGCGTGCCGGGCCAGGTCGCGCCGGTTGTCCTCGGCGGACATCCCCTCCTCCGGCGGCCACTTGCTCCCCCCGAACCCGGGCGTGGCCCGCACGTGCGCGATGCTGCCGCCCCAGGCGGCCAGATCCCGCTCGTTGTGCTGCTCGCCGAGCGGCTCCAGTCGGAACCCCTCCCCGGCCAACTCCAGGGGCACGTCGAAGTCATCGGGCACGAAAGCCGCTTGATCGCTCATGCCCCGACCCTAGGCACCGGCCCGCCGCAGCCCGCCACCGAATTTCCGACCGGCGCCCCGGCGGCCCTGTGGCCCGTGGACCGCCACCACCGCGCGGTGATGCGGCAGACTGGAGGTTTGGCCGCCCGCGCCCGGGCGGCCACCCGACGCCGGAAAGGGACGTCTGTGAACGGGCCTCTCATCGTCCAGAGCGACAAGACCCTCCTCCTGGAGGTCGACCACGAGCTCGCCGGGGCGGCGCGCCGTGCCATCGCGCCCTTCGCCGAGCTGGAGCGGGCGCCCGAGCACATCCACACCTACCGGATCACCCCGCTCGGCCTGTGGAACGCCCGCGCCGCGGGGCACGACGCCGAGCAGGTCGTCGACGCGCTCGTCGAGTACTCCCGCTACCCCGTCCCGCACGCCCTGCTCGTCGACGTCGCCGAGACCATGGCGCGCTACGGCCGTCTCACCCTCTCCAAGCACCCCGTGCACGGGCTGGTGCTGACCAGCACCGACCGGCCGGTGCTGGAGGAGGTCCTGAAGTCCAAGCGGATCACCCCGCTCGTCGGCGCCCGCATCGACGCCGACACCGTGGTCGTGCACCCGTCCGAGCGCGGCCAGATCAAGCAGACCCTGCTCAAGCTGGGCTGGCCGGCCGAGGACCTCGCCGGGTACGTCGACGGCGAGGCGCACCCCATCGAGCTGGAGGAGGACGGCTGGGCCCTGCGCCCCTACCAGCAGCAGGCCGTGGAGGGCTTCTGGCACGGCGGCTCGGGCGTGGTCGTGCTGCCCTGCGGCGCCGGCAAGACCCTGGTCGGCGCGGGGGCCATGGCCATGGCCAAGGCGACCACGCTGATCCTGGTCACCAACACGGTCTCGGCCCGGCAGTGGAAGCACGAGCTGGTCCGCCGGACCTCGCTCACCGAGGACGAGATCGGCGAGTACTCCGGCACCCGCAAGGAGATCCGGCCCGTCACCATCGCCACCTACCAGGTGCTCACCACCAAGCGGAAGGGCGTCTACCCGCACCTGGAGCTGTTCGACTCCCGCGACTGGGGCCTGATCCTCTACGACGAGGTGCACCTGCTGCCGGCGCCGGTGTTCAAGTTCACCGCCGACCTGCAGGCCCGCCGCCGGCTCGGCCTGACCGCCACCCTGGTCCGTGAGGACGGGCGGGAATCCGACGTGTTCTCGCTGATCGGGCCGAAGCGGTTCGACGCCCCGTGGAAGGAGATCGAGGCGCAGGGCTACATCGCCCCGGCGGACTGCGTCGAGGTCCGGGTGAACCTCACCGAGTCGGAGCGGCTCGCGTACGCGACCGCCGAGACGGAGGAGAAGTACCGCTTCTGTGCGACGACGGCGACCAAGCGGAAGGTGACGGAGGCCCTGGTGCGCCGGCACCGCGGCGAGCAGACCCTCGTCATCGGCCAGTACATCGACCAGCTCGACGAGCTCGGCGCGCACCTGGACGCGCCCGTCATCAAGGGCGAGACCTCCAATGCGCAGCGGGAGAAGCTCTTCGACGCCTTCCGGGAGGGCGAGATCAGCGTGCTGGTGGTGTCGAAGGTCGCGAACTTCTCCATCGACCTGCCCGAGGCGACCGTCGCCATCCAGGTGTCCGGCACCTTCGGCTCCCGCCAGGAGGAGGCCCAGCGCCTGGGCCGCGTGCTGCGCCCGAAGGCGGACGGCCACGAGGCCCGGTTCTACTCGGTCGTCGCGCGCGACACCATCGACCAGGACTTCGCCGCGCACCGGCAGCGGTTCCTGGCCGAGCAGGGCTACGCCTACCGGATCATGGACGCGGACGAGATCCTCGCCGGCGACTGACCTTGCGGCCGGACACCGCCGGGTGCTGGTCCGCCCGGCGGAACGGGGACGGCCGGCGGTACGGGGACGGCCGGCAACACGGGGACGGCCGGCAGCACGGGTACGGGCCCGGGCGCGCGGCTCAGGCGGGCCAGGAAGGCGAGCAGGGGAACGGCCCAGACCCACAGGTGTGGCCAGTACAGCAGCAGGGCCGGGCCGGCCGCGCTCAGCAGGTGGTCCCAGAACACGGCGGATTCCTGCGGCAGGACCAGCAGCCCCAGCAGCCCGGTGCCGGTGAACGCTGCCAGCGCCGTCAGCCCCGCCCGGATCCGCCCGGTCAGCAGCAGGTACGGGACGAACACCGCCGGGGTCAGGATGATCCCGGCGGCCGTGCCCAGGGCGAAGCCCTTGCCGAGGGCGGCCTCACGGCGGCCCAGGTCCCACAGGACCAGGCAGGCGAGGGCAAGGTTGACCTGCCCGGGCAGCAGCCCCTGGAACAGCGGCTCGGCCCACAGCCCGGCGGTGGTGGCGGCCAGGACCGCGCCCGGCCGGGCCCGCAGGCCCACGAGGCGGCAGGACAGCAGGACCAGCAGGGCGAGCAGGCCGGCGTTGCCGAGCACGAAGACGGCCTTCAGCACACCGGGCGGCAGCCAGACGGCCGGCGTGAACAGGATCGCGGCGAACGGCGGGTAGGCGGCGGGCGGGTGCCACTCCGTTCCCGGCACCCCGGCGACGGCGTCGACTAGGGCGTCGGCAACCGGAATGCGCAGGACGATGCACAGCACGCCCAGGGCGAGCAGCGGACCCGTGACCAGCACGCCGGCCAGGGGCGACGGCAGGGGGAGGGGAGGGAGGGGGTGGAGGCGCCGGATCACGGGCGTGACCCTAATCGATCATCGATGGGAGCCCGCCGGTATCCGGCCAGCGGGGCGGCCTCTCGGGGCTGCCGGGCCCGGAAGCCGGGATGCGCCGAAGCGGAACCAGCCGGAACGGCGGACGGCGGCGGGCAGGGCCGGCCGCCGTCCGGTCAGCGGCGTATGACGCCCGGGTCCTCGCCGTACTCGCCGTACTCACCGAAGACGACGACGCTCACGGCCGCCGCGGCGAAGACCTTCGCGGCACGCAGGACGTTGCCGACGAGGTGGCGGTGACGGTTGTCGGAAGTGGCAGTGGCGCCGCTCGGGCGGCCACCGTGGACCGGAGTGAAGGTTGCGGTGCTCATGAGTCCATGGTGCGCGCAGGGGCCCACCCCGCGCATCGCTCCTGGGACGGAACCGCCGGAGGCCCCGCCTACGCCTGTCGTCCAATGCCGCCCCTGGGGGCCCACTCTGAGGTTTGACGCACCTGGGTACGACACCCGGACGGACGACGGCCCGCCCGGAACCTCCGGCCCGGAAAAACCGTTCGCGTCGCGCTGGTGCCCTGACTACAATCTCCGCTCTTGCCGCCTCCCGCCGCCGTTTCGGGGAGAGCGCCCACCGGCCGGAACCGGCGGGCACGCGGGGCCGCACCGGCCGCGCAACCGATCACGCCACCGATCCGCAGACCCGCCGCTGGAGGCAGTCCCGTGCCCGCGCACGCCCCCGAGCCCGCCGCACCCGCCCTCGCACCCGCACCGGGCCCGGGCCCGGCCCCGACCGCGTTCCCCGCCCCCGCCCCCGCACCCGCACCCGCACCCGCCGAGGGGAACCCCCTCGCCCGTGAGCAGGCCCACCTCGCCGCCTCCCGGGCCGCCCTCCGCGCCATGCGCGCGGACGTCGAGGCCCTCGACATCCGCGACGTCACCGCGAACTGGGTCAACGCGCTCGTCCTCCAGGCCCAGATCGACGACCGCATCAAGGCCCTCGCCGACCTCGCCCACACGCCCCTCTTCTTCGGCCGCCTCGACTACCTGCACGCCCCGGGCGCGGAGCTCGCCGAGGGCGCCGAGGGCGAGCAGTTCTACATCGGCCGCCGCCACGTCCACGACGCCGACGGCGACCCCATGGTCATCGACTGGCGCGCGCCCGTGTCCCAACCGTTCTACCGGGCCTCCAAAAAGGACCCGCAGGACGTCGCCCTGCGCCGCCGCTTCGGCTACACGGGCGGCGAGCTCACCGCGTACGAGGACGAACACCTCTCCGACCCCGCCGAGGCGGCCGCGGTCAGCAAACTGCTCCAGCAGGAGATCGAGCGGCCGCGCGTCGGCCCGATGCGCGACATCGTCGCCACGATCCAGCCCGAGCAGGACGAGATCGTCCGCTCCGGGCTGTCCGGGTCCGTCTGTGTCCAGGGAGGTCCCGGCACCGGGAAGACCGCCGTCGGCCTGCACCGCGTCGCCTACCTGCTGTACGCGCACCGCGAGCGGCTCGCCCGCACGGGCACCCTCGTCATCGGCCCGAACCGGTCCTTCCTCCAGTACATCGAGCAGGTCCTGCCCGCGCTGGGCGAGCTGGAGGTCAAGCAGGCCACCGTGGAGGACCTGGTCACCCGCGACGGCCTGGAGGTCCGCGGCGCCGACGCCGCCGCCACCGCCGTCGTCAAGGGCGACGCCCGCATGGCCGAGGTGCTGCGCCGCGCGGTCCGCTCGCACGTGACCGAGCCCGCCGAGGCCCTGATGGTGGTCCGCGGCTCGCGCCGGTGGCGCGTCCCGGCGTACGAGCTGCAGGAGATCGTGGCGGAGCTCCAGCAGCGGGACATGCGCTACGGGGCCGCCCGCGACGCGCTGCCACAGCGCGTCGCGCACTCCGTGCTCGTACGGATGGAACAGGCGGGCGAGGCGCCCGACGACCGGGTGCAGGACTCGGTCGCGCGGAACGCCGCAGTGAAGGCCCTGGTCAAGGCCGTCTGGCCGGCCGTGGACCCGGCGAAGTTGGTCCTGCGGTTGCTGTCCGACGCGGCGTTCCTGGCCGCACAGGCGGACGGGATCCTGTCCGAGGAGGAGCAGCAGCTCCTGCTGTGGGCCAAGCCGGCGCGCAGCGTGAAGTCGGCGAAGTGGTCGCCCGCGGACCTCGTCCTGATCGACGAGGCGGCCGACCTGGTGGAGCGCACGCCGTCGCTCGGCCATGTCGTCCTCGACGAGGCGCAGGACCTGTCCCCCATGCAGTACCGGGCGGTCGGCCGCCGCTGCACCACCGGCTCCGCCACCGTCCTGGGCGACCTCGCGCAGGGCACCACGCCGTGGGCGACCCGCGACTGGGCCGAGGCCCTCGGACACCTGGGCAAGCCGGAGGCGGCGCTGGAGGAGCTGACGGCGGGCTTCCGCGTGCCGCGCGAGGTGATCGCGTACGCCTCCCGCTTGCTACCGTCGATCTCCCCGGGGCTGGCGGCGGTCTCGTCCGTCCGTGAGACCCCGGGCTCGCTGGCGGTGACGCCGGTCGCGCAGGCCGCGGAGCTGACCGACGCGGTGGTGGACGCCTGCCGGGAATCGTTGCAGCGGGAGGGCTCGATCGGCCTGATCGCGGCCGACGCCCGGATCCCGGAACTGGCCTCGGCCCTGGAGGCGGCCGGCCTGGCCTGGCTGTCACCGGGCGAGGAGACCACCGCCCGGACCAGGCTGACGCTGGTGCCGGCGTCGCTCGCGAAGGGCCTGGAGTACGACTACGTCGTGCTGGACGAGCCCGCCGCGATCGTCGACGGCGAACCGGACGAGCGGACCGGCCTGCGCCGCCTGTACGTGTGCCTCACGCGCGCCGTCTCCGGCCTGACCGCCCTCCACGCCGCGCCGCTGCCGCCGGCCCTGGCCGCCTGAACCGGGCCGCGCGGCGCGGCCGCACCGCCCTCAGGAGAGGGCGGTGCGCCACTCCTCGACCGCGGCCGCCGAGACCGGGTGGGCCCACCCGGCCGGCCGTGCCGCACCACCGATGTGGAAGCCGTCGATCCCGGCCCCGCGCAGCACCGGCAGGTGCTCCAGCACCAGCCCGCCGCCGACCAGCAGCTGCGCCCCGTACCCCGGCTCGCCCCGCCGCGCCGCCTCGGCCAGCAGCACCGGCAGGCCCTCCTCGACGCCCGCCGCCGACCCGGCCGTCAGGTAGGTGTCCAGCCCGGGCAGGTCCGCGAGCGCCTTGCGCAGCTGGTCGCGGTCGACGGCCCGGTCGACGGCCCGGTGGAAGGTCCACCGGCAGCCGGCCAGCTCCGCCGTGACCGCCTCGATGGCGGCCAGGTCCGGGCCGCCGTCCGGGGCCAGGAACCCGAGGACGAACTCCTCGGCCCCCTCCGCCCGCAGCGCCCGGGCCTGCGCGGCCAGCCGGTCCACGTCCTCCGCCGATCCCGCCGAGAAGCCGTCCGCCGCCCGGAGCATCACGCGCAGGGGGATGTCGACCGCCGCCCTGATCGCCGCGAAGGTCTCGCGCGACGGGGTCAGCCCGTCGGCGGCCATGTCGCTGACCAGTTCCAGTCGGTCCGCCCCACCGGCCTGGGCCGCGACCGCGTCCTCCGCGTCGAGGGCGATCACCTCCAGGACTGCACGGTTGCTCATTGGGCCACTCCTCGGGAAAGCTGCTGATAGGAAAAATAGGTCTAGTCCAATATCAAGGGTACGGTCCTCCCCCCACCCTTCACCAGCACCTTCACGCCACCCCACAATGTCCGCATGGACACGGACACGGACACGGACACGGACACAGACACGGGCATGGGCGAGGACATGGGCACGGACACGGAAGCCGTTGCCGCCGTTGCCGCCGCCGCGGCCTCCACCGCCCGGCTGCGCGACCGCTGGCGGGCGACCGCCGCCTCGGCCGGCGCCCCCGCCGACCGGGACCCCGCCCCCTACGCCGACCGCCTCCTCGCCGCCTGGGCGGAACCGCAGCGCCGGCACCACACCACCGCGCACCTGGCCGACGTACTCGAACGGATCGACGTCCTCGCCGCGCACGCCGCCGACCCCGCCGCCGTCGAGCTCGCCGCCTGGTTCCACGACGCCGTCTACCGCCCCGACCGCTCCGAGAACGAGGAGCGCAGCGCCGCCCTCGCCGAGCGCGCCCTGCGCGAACTTGGCGTACCCGAGTCCCTCACCGCCGAGGTGACCCGCCTGGTCCGGCTCACCGTCACCCACGACCCGGCCCCAGGCGACACCAACGGCGAGGTGCTCTGCGACGCCGACCTGGCCGTCCTCGCCGGCGACCCGGACGCGTACGCCGCCTACGTCACCGCCGTCCGCGAGGAGTACGGCTTCGTCCCCGAGGACGCCTTCCGCGCCGGCCGGGCCGCCGTCCTGCGCCAACTGCTGGACCTGCCCCGGCTCTTCCGGACCCCGCACGGCACCGCTCACTGGGAGGCCCGGGCCCGCCGCAACCTGGCCGCCGAACTCGCCGACCTGACCGCTCCGGAAGCCGGGTCCTGAGCCACGGGGGAACCGGCTGCCACCACCCCCGGGAATGAGATCCACTTCGGGCCGGTTCGTGAAGGACATGCCCGAAGCCGCCGAAGTCACCGAAGCCCCCGACGTCCCCGAAGCCCCCGACGTCCCCGAAGCCCCCGAATCCGCCCGCATGCGCACCCGCATGCCCGTCGCCGTGTACGTCCTCGGCCTGTCCGTCTTCTCCCTCGGGACCAGCGAGTTCATGCTCTCGGGGCTCCTGCCGCCCATCGCCGACGACATGGGCGTGAGCATCCCGCAAGCCGGCCTGCTCATCTCCGCCTTCGCGATCGGCATGGTCGTCGGCGCACCGCTGCTGGCCGTGGCCACCCTGCGGCTGCCCCGCCGCACCACCCTGATCTCGCTCATCAGCCTCTTCGGGCTCGGTCAGGTCGCGGGCGCGCTCGCACCCACGTACGAGCTGCTCTTCGCCTCCCGCGTCGTCTCCGCCCTCGCCTGCGCCGGCTTCTGGGCGGTCGGCGCGGCCGTCGCCATCGCGATGGTCCGGCAGGACCAGCGGGCCCGCGCCATGGCCGTGATGATCGGCGGGCTGTCCATCGCCAACGTCCTCGGCGTCCCGCTGGGCGCCTTCCTCGGCGAGCACCTCGGCTGGCGCTCCGCGTTCTGGGCGGTCGGCGCGGCCTCCGCGGTCGCCCTGGCCGGCATCCTGGCCCTCGTCCCGAAGATCCCGCTGCCCGCCGAACGGCCCACCCTCCGGCGGGAGCTGCGCATCTACCGCGACCAGCAGGTGTGGCTCGCCATCGGCATCACCGCCCTGGCCGCGGGCGGCGTCTTCTGCACCTTCAGCTACCTGTCGCCGTTGCTCACCGATGTCGCCGGGCTCGACTCCGGCTGGGTGCCGTGGGTGCTCGTCCTGTTCGGGCTGGGCGCGCTGGCCGGGACCACGGCCGGGGGCCGGTACGCCGACGCGCGCCTCTTCGGGGTGATGCTGTGGGGCATCACGGCCTCGACCGTCTTCCTCGTCCTGCTGGCGCTGCTGGCGTCGGTGGCCGCGGCGGCCGTGGCCCTGTCCTTCCTGATCGGGTTCTCGACCTTCTTCACCGCCCCCGCGCTCAACGCCCGCATGTTCAACGTCGCCGGCGCCGCCCCGACCCTGGCCGGGGCGACCACCACCGCCGCGTTCAACCTCGGCAACACGGGCGGCCCGTGGCTCGGCGGCACCGTCATCGACGCCGGCCACGACTTCGCCACCACCGCCTGGGCGGGCGCCGCCATGACGGTCACCGCGATCGCCCTCGGCCTGATCGCCCTGCGCCTGGACCGCCGCACGCCGCCCCGCGCCACCCGTGTGGTCGCCTCGTCGGCAACGGCCCGGCCGGCCGGGGCCCCGGCCGCGGCGGATCGCACGCCGACCGCGGGTTAGCCGTCCGTCAGGGGTACCGGAACCACTGCGAAGTCCCTGTCACGTCCCGGTTCGTCACGGCCTTCGGCGGGTTGTCGCCCTTGCGGGTGACGAAGACGTGCACGGCGTAGGAGGTGCCGGACGTCAGCGGCATGTCGACCTGCTCCGTCAGCCGTTGCGCCGTCGGGTCCGCTTTGAACGACCAGTTCACCGGTTTGCCCGCGGGATACAGGTACTTGTTGTCGGCCTTGGTGCTGAGCCAGAGGTACACGGTCACGTCCGTCGGGACCGTGGCGGCGACCTCGGCGACCATGGTGACCTTCGTCCCGTCGAGGACGTAGCAGGGGGTCGCGGTGACGTGCGGGCCGGCATACGTGCCCTGCGCGCTCGCGCAGGCAGGCGCAGCGGCCTGTACCGAGGAAGGCGGCGTACCGGGCGCCGCCGAAGGGCTGCCGGATCCTGCCGTGCTCGGCGGCGGCGACGCCGATGCGGATACCGCCGGGGGCGCGGAAGCGTACCCGGAAGCCCCCGCCGCAGCCCCGGAGGCGGCGGCCGCGGGCTTCCCGTCCTCACCGCCGCCGCCACCGCCCGGCAGCCCCTTGAGCGCCACGGCCGCCACCGCGGCGACCACCACCGCCGCAGCGGCGATCCCGCCCCGGGCCAGGGCCCGCCGGCGGCCCACCGACCGGCTCGCGGCCACGACCGCGGCCGTGGCAGGAGCCTGCGTCCCCGGGCCCGGACCTTCCCCGGCCGGGCCGGGGGCGATCTCCTCCGTGTCGCCGCCGAAGGACCGGACCACCCAGGTCACCGGCGTCTGGACGGGCCGGCGGCCCAGCCCGCGCCCGGCGAAGTGCTCCTTGACGTGCGCCACCAGGGCCCCGAGGTCGGGGTCCAGGCTCGGCGAGTGCCGCTCCAGCCAGTCCAGGACGGCAGCCGAGAAGACGCCCGCCCGGTCCTTCCTGCTCTGCACGGTCGCCTGCCCGGCTGCGGCGGCCAGCAGCATGAACTGCTCCACCGCCGCGCGCTGCCCCGCCGGGAAGGAGGCGACGGTCGGCGCCGCCACCTGCTTGCGGTTCTCGATGAACGTCGCGCACGCGTCCACGAGGAACATCTGCCGCCGGTACCCCGCGACGTCGGGCCGGCTCAGGTGCTCGCGCAGGTCGGTCAGGTCGATGCAGCGCGGGTCCTGGTTGGTGGCGTCAGGGCAGAGCAGCAGGCGGCGCTCGCCGCGCCCCAGCACGCCGTGTCCGCCCCAGTAGACGTACAGGACGTCACCCTCGGGCACGTCCGCGCGGCTCTTCGGCGCCAGCGAATTCATGATCACGTCGCGGGACCCGGCGAACGTGATGGCGAGGTCCAGTTGCCCCGCCTGCTCGTTGAGCGCTGCCCACGACTCACCGAGCGGCGTCAGCAGCAGCGTGATGTTCTCCTTCGGCACCCCGCGCATGCGCAGCCAGCGGGCGAACCGCATCGCGTCGGCGGCCGCACCCGGCAGGTCGAGGCCCTCGACGTGTTTGAAGTGCTCGATGCCGACCACGACGGCGTGCACGCGGGCCGGGTCGGGGGCGATCGGGTCAGTCATGTCTCAGCTCAGCCACGTCTCGACCGCGTCCCAGACCTCGGGGTTGGACCAGTACGTCGTATGCGCCCACGGGAAGGGCTGCCGGTTGTTGACCCGGTGGTCGCTCGCCCGGCCCGGGAACACCTTCCCGGCCTGGTAGGAGAGGAAGTCGCGTTCGTCGTAGACGTTCAGCCACTTCGCCGGGAAGTGCGGCGGCAGGGTCTCGGGGTGTTCGAGCGAGACGAGGGCGCCGATCTCGTAGAAGTACGGCGCCTGCGAGCCCACCGTGATCAGCTGGTCCACCCGTTCCAGCCGCTCCTGCACCAGCAGGTCGACGCAGGCGATACCGCCGAGGCTGTGCGCGATCAGGGTGATCCGGTCTCCCGGCGTGTTCTCCACCGTCCGGCGGATCTGGTCCCGCACCCCCTGGCCGCGGGCCTGGTACCGCAGGATGTCCCCCAGCGCCGGGAGGGCCGCGTCGCCCCACGCCCCGCGCCGCCGGCGGCCCCGCCAGCCCACGGGCGCGAGCATCGCCTTCCCCAGCAGCCCCTTGAGGGACCGGCCTTCCGTGTACAGGTCGTCGCCGAGCGAGGCGAGCAGGGCGTCGCGCACGATGCCGGAGACCTCCACCCCGCGGTCGGACGCCAGCGTGTGGGTCATGGCCATGACGGCACGGGCCACGGCGCGCCGGTGCTCGAACCCGTCCTCGTCGACGGTCGCGGCCGCGTCCTGCAGCTCGGGCGCCCGCACCACCGCCCGCAACGCCTCCGCGAGGTCCTTCTCCAGGCCGCGCGCCGCGAAGGCGTCCACCACCTCCGGGGACGGCTCGTACTCGGTGATGTCGGCGAGGAACAGCTCGGACGGCGGCAGACCGACCCCCAGGCCCGCCTCGGTCGCGGACTGGAGGCCCAGCAGACGCAGCTCGTACCAGGGGTCCCCGTACAGGACGTCCCAGACGGCGATCTCGTCCTCGTCCTCGCGCGACCCGCCCCGCGACTGCCGGTAGCGGGGTACGGAGTCCCCGTCGAGCGCCATCGCCGCGCCCTGCTCCCGGCCCCAGAAGCAGCCGCGGACCTCCAGCCCCGGCCGGATCCGGTCGAGGTTGTCCCGGACGGCGGCGAAGCTCTCCTTGTACGAGACCTCCCGCACCCCCGTGCCGTGTACGAACAGCACTGACCGACGCACGATCCCCCTCAGGCCGCAGCGAGTCGACGGACAGACGAAACGGCGGTCATCCTAATGCAGCAAATCCTTTTGGCCGCACGGCATATGACAGATCATCACATGAGTTGGTCGGGGCCGGCGGCTCACTGCAGCCGGGGACGGGCCGCGGCCGCAGGGGATCCGGCGGGCGGGGGCTCCGTCCGGCAGTGGGGCTAAGCGGGGCGACCCTTCGGGCGGCGGAGGCCGGCCTTCACCAGCAGGCGGACGATCTCCTTGCTGCCGACCTCCACCGCGCCCGCCCGGACGGCGTCCGCGTACCGGGACTCGGGCACGTCGTAGTGGTCCCCGTCGAAGGCCTTCGGCGGGGAGCCGATCGACGCCGCGAAGGCGTGCAGTTCCTCGTACGAGACGTCGCTGATCAGGTGCGACCACATGCGGCCGTGGCCCGGCCAGGTCGGCGGGTCGATGTAGAGCGTCACCGGCGGCTCACAGGCCGCCGCCGAAGCCGCCCGGGCCGATGACCGGCCCGAGGCCGCCCACCGCGGCGACCTTCACACCCGCCTTGGCGCACACCCAGTGCGCATCGGGCCCCAACTCCGGCTCCACGTCCAGCGCGTGCGGATCGCCGTGCGAGCAGACCGGGCACAGCGGCCAGCGGCCGTACTTCTCCAGCAGCGCGTCCTGCACGTCCTGGGCGACGAGACCGGCCAGGTAGTCGACCCCCTCGGGCCACTGCTCCACCCACCACCGGCGGTGCGTGACCGAGTCCTCGACGAGGGAGACGACATCAGCCTCGGCGACCTGGCCCGCGACGAGATCGGCGAGGACGAGGGCACGGGCGGCGTGCAACGCCTGTTCCAGGGGGGTTGCATGGTCCATGCGCCCATTGTGAACCCGTACCGGCCATCTGGCGAAGAACTCTTTTATTCTGGATTGTTTGGTTTTCCACCGATTCAGGAGCCTTATGGCGTATTGACCCTGTTCCGGACACGAAAATACATTTCGGGCATGAGCGAGGCCGCGAAGGAACCCTCAGCCCGTCCGCGTCGCCACCCCTCCGGGCGCGCCTGCGCGGCCCCGCCACCACCCTGACCCGCTCCGCGCGGGCCACCGGCGAAGCCGCCGGAGCCGCCGGCCCCGCAGATGCCGCCGACCACCCCGCCGCGGTACGTGCCGCGCCCCGGCTTCCCCCACTGCCCGACGCCGTCGCACAGCCGACCCGCGGCGAGGCGCACACCCCCGCCGCCGCCACCGTCCGCGAGACCTGCCCGCACCCCACCCGCCAGGAGACCGGCCCGTGACCGCCGACGCCGCCACCGACGCTGCCCACGCCACCGACGCCGACGCCACCACCACCGACCACACCCGCACCGTGCTGCGGGCCCAGCTCGACGGGATGACCACCGAGGCCTTCCGTCCCGAGCTCGCCCAGATCGACCGCCGGACCACCCTCGAAATCGCCCGCACCATGAACGACGGGGACGCCGCCGTCCCGGCCGCCGTCGCCGCCCAGCTGCCGCGCATCGCCGCCGCGATCGACGCCATCGCCGCGCGCATGGGGCGCGGCGGCCGGCTCGTCTACGCCGGCGCCGGAACCGCCGGCCGGATCGGCGTCCTGGACGCCAGCGAGTGCCCGCCCACCTTCAACACCGCCCCCGGCCAGGTCGTCGGGCTGATCGCGGGAGGCCCCTCCGCCCTGCTGCGGTCCGTCGAGGGCGCCGAGGACTCCGCCGAGCTCGCCGCCGCCGACCTCATCGCCCTCTCGTTGACCAGGGACGACACCGTGGTCGGCATCTCCGCCTCCGGCCGCACCCCGTACGCGGTCGGCGCCGTCGAGTTCGCCCGCGCCCGCGGCGCCCTCACCGTCGGCCTGTCCTGCAACGCCGGCTCCGCACTCGCCGCGGCCGCCGAGCACGGCATCGAGGTCGTGGTCGGGCCGGAGATGCTCACCGGCTCGACCCGGCTGAAGGCCGGCACCGCGCAAAAGCTCGTCCTGAACCTCATCTCGACCATCACGATGATCCGGCTCGGGAAGACGTACGGGAACCTGATGGTCGACCTGCGCGCCTCCAACGAGAAGCTGCGCGCCCGCTCCCGCCGCATCGTGGCCCTGGCCACCGGAGCCGGCGACGAGGAGATCGAGGCCGCGCTCACCGCCGCCGGCGGCGAGGTGAAGGCCGCGATCCTCGTCATCCTCGGCGGCGTCGACGGCCCGGCCGCGGCCGGCCTGCTGTCCGCCGCGCGCGGCCACCTGCGCGTCGCACTCGCCGAAGCCGCCGCCACCGCTCACTGACGCCGCCACCCCCTGACGCCACCGCCCACCCCGACGACGCAAGGCGACCGCCGTATGACCGAAGACAAGAACCGCGCCACAGCCGCCGCGATCCTCCCGCTGGTCGGCGGCCCGGACAACATCACCTCGATCGCGCACTGCATGACCCGCCTGCGCATCGGCCTGCGCGACCGCTCCCTCGTCGACGACGACGCCCTGAAGGCGCTGCCCGCCGTGCTCGGCGTCGTCGAGGACGACACCTACCAGATCGTGCTGGGGCCGGGGGCCGTCGCCCGTGTCACCCCCGAGTTCGAGGCGCTCGTCGCCCGAGCCCGTCAAGCGGCCCCCGCGGCGGCCGCCCCCGCCCCGCCGGCGGCGGGAAGCGCGGTCGTCGTCACCGCCGAGCAGCTCGCCGACCGGGGGGCGGCCCTCAAGGAGGCCCAGAAGGCCAGGAACAGCACCCCCGTCAAACTGGCCCTGCGCCGCCTCGCGAACATCTTCGTCCCGCTGATCCCGGCCCTCATCGGCTGCGGCATCATCGCCGGCTTGAACGGCCTGCTCACCAACACCGGCTGGCTGCCCGGCGCCGTCCCGGCCCTCGCCGCGATCGCCTCCGGCTTCATGTCCCTGATCGCCGTGTTCGTCGGCCACAACACGGCCAAGGAGTTCGGCGGGACGCCCGTCCTGGGCGGCGCCGTCGCCGCGATCATCGTCTTCCCCGGTGTCGCGAAGATCGACGCCTTCGGCCACCACCTCTCCCCCGGCCAGGGCGGCGTCCTCGGCGCGCTGGCCGCCGCCCTCCTCGCCGTCCAGGTGGAGAAGTGGTGCCGCACCTGGGTGCCGGAGGCCCTCGACAACCTGGTCACGCCGACGCTGACCGTCCTCGTCGCCGGACTGGTCGCCCTGTTCGGCCTGATGTTCGTCGCCGGCGAGGTCTCCGCCGCCATCGGCACCTTCGCCACCTGGCTCCTGCGCACCGGCGGCTCCTTCGCCGGGCTCGTCCTGGGCGGCCTCTTCCTCCCCCTGGTGATGCTGGGCCTGCACCAGGCCCTGATCCCCATCCACACCACCCTCATCGAGCAGACCGGCCACACCGTCCTCCTGCCCATCCTCGCGATGGCCGGCGCGGGCCAGGTCGGCGCCGCCGTCGCCGTCTACTGCCGTCTCCCGCACAACCGCAGCCTCCGTACGACGATCAAGTCCGCGCTGCCGGCCGGTTTCCTCGGGGTCGGCGAGCCGCTGATCTACGGGGTCTCACTGCCGCTGGGCCGCCCCTTCGTCACCGCCTGCGTCGGCGGAGCGGCCGGCGGTGCGTTCATCGGCCTGTGCAACCAGCTCGGTGTCGCCTTCGGCTCCACCGCCATCGGGCCGTCCGGGTGGGCCCTGTTCCCGCTGCTCGACGGCCGTGCCGGGATGGGGCTCACCATCGCCATCTACGCGGGCGGCCTCGCCGTCGGCTACCTCGTCGGATTCCTCGCCACGTACTTCTTCGGCTTCACCCGACGGATGTTGACGGACTTGAACGCCGACCCGGGTGCGATTCCGGCCACAGCCCCACCAGCCACCCAGCCCGCTATGGCGTAAATGTGGATCCGGCGGAGAAACTGCCCCCATGCAGCTCCCCGCCGAAGCCGTCGCCGCCACCGCCGTCGTAGAAGTCGTACGCCTCACCAGTCGACCCGAGCACTACGGCGATCCCATGAGCGGCCCCGTCGTCACCCGCTGGGCCGGCCGACAGGCAGCCGAATCCCTTGAGTTGATCTCGTCCATGCCGCCCGGCGACCCCCGCCTGTGCTTCGCGCCGGGTTGGGGCCTGCGGGCGTACGGCGCCGCCCACGAGCCCCTGTTCGAGCTGATCTTCTGTTTCAGCTGCCACCACGGCTGGCTGTGGGGCGCGGCCGTCCCGGAAGACCTGGCCTTCGACACCATCTCGGGCAACACCGCCGAGGCGGACGCCCTGCTGGCCCACTTCCGCGACGCCGCCTGACGATCGGCCGGCCGACCGAACGCCGTCCTCCCCTCACCCCTCCCCGGCCGCAGCCTGCAGGAACCCGACGAGGTCCCCGGGCCCGTACCCCAGCCTGGGACCGCGCTCGGCGGCCATCAGCAGCAGCTGGCCCACGATCTCCGCTCCCCACCCGTCGGGCCCGTCCTCGGACCACTCGCCGACCTTCTCGATCCCCAGGTCGGACAGGAACAACCCGTAACGGGCCCGCACCTCCCCGCACAGCGCCGCCACCGCGTCCAGCAGCCGCGCCCCGGGCCGCTCGCAGCGCAGCGCGAAGCGGCCGTCGATCTCCTCGACCGCGCATCCGGTCGGCGGGTCCGCCTTGATCGGCGCGTACCTCGGATCGTCGAATTCCAGCCAGTCACCGACCGGCGCGTGAACGAGCGTGAACCTGTGCCATCCGGGTGGCGGAGGCGGCTGCGGCCTCCAGCCCGTCAGCCCGAACGCCTCGTGCACCAGGGCGGTGGCCTCGTCCGCCGTGTCCGCCGTCTGGCGCACGCGGCGCGACCCGTCGTCCCCGACGGCCGTCCACGGCCCGCTCGCCCCTTCCCGCGCCACCCGCACCTGGAGCCCCGTGCCCCGCCTCCTCCAGCCGGGGCCGACCAGCTCCTGCTCCACCCGGCCCAGCTTCCAGGCGAGTTCGGACTCCCACGACCGGGACACCTCGAACAATCCCTGCAGCACGGCCTCGATCCGCCGCCGCTCGGCGTCCCCGCTCACTCCGGGTGCGCCTTCCCGTGGAGGACGGCCGCCAGCCGGAGGGCGGTGTCGAGGTTGCAGCGCCCGAGCTCGACCAGCGGCAGCCCGTACGTCCCCGCGGCCGAGACGACGTCCACGCCGAGCGAGGGGAGCACCACCCCCACCCCATCGAGTGCTTCTCTCAACTGCGCGACGGCCTCCTCGGCCGCCTGCATCCGCCCCTGGGGAGAGAGCAGCATGACTGTCACCTTTCTACTCTGGGTAGTCGCCTCCTCCACTCAGAGTGGCGACCACGCGGCTAGCCTTTCAACGACGGCCGGTCAACAACCGCACCCGTCGATCCGGGAGTTGCCCGTGCCGAGCAGGAACCTCGACCCGTCGCCGTCCCCCCGCGCCGTGCTCGGCTCCGTACTCCGAACTCCGCGTCACCGCCGCCCGTGCGGGCAAGACCCCGCCCAGTCCAAGTACCTGGACCACTTCGCGGCCGTGGCCGAAACGGAGGCGCCGGCGAAGACCATCCGGGAGTACGCGCCGCAGATCGTCACCGTGCTGGCAGCCACATGGCACGAGTCCAGCCACAGCGGCGGCAACGTCGAAACTGCGTCGGGGTGGCCGACGCCCACCCCGACGTGGTCCCCGTCCGCGACTCGACGACGCGCACCTAGCCTTCGGCACGGCCGCCCGGGTCGTCTTCGTCAGCGCCCTCTGAGCCCATTCACCCAACTGGGCTAACCCTGGATCGCGTCCCGTCATATGCCCCTAACGTATGCCCCCATCCGCACCCAACGGAGCCGCGTATGACCATTCAGGCGATCCGAAAGTGGGCTCACGGGGCACCATGGTGTCGAGGAGGCGACGCCATGACCCCCAGCTCCGCCGAGCACCAGCAAATGACGGTCGAGGAGTTAGAGCAGATCGCCCGGGCGGCTCCGGAGACGGTGACCCTGGAGTTCATCCAGGGAAAGCTTGAGGTCAAGCCCGTGCCCGAAGGCGACCACGACGAGATCATCATGTGGGTATTGCGGCAGTGCATGCAGCAGCGCCCGGAACTGGCGCTGTACCCGGAGCGCGGGCTGAAGGTGGAGCAGTACCGCGCCGGCCGGGCCCGTGTGGACGGAGCGCTCGCGCCCGTCGGCAGCTTTGCCGGTGCCGGCGAGTGGGCCGACCCGGCACGCGTCCTCATGGTGCTGGAAGTGACCTCCCACGACAGCGACACCGACCGGCGGGACCACACCGAGAAGCGCGACGGGTACGCGTCGGCCGGCATCCCCGTCCACGTCTTCATCGACCGGCAGAACTGCACCGTGACGGTCCACAGTGACCCCGGGGGCGGTTCTTACCTCCGCAGCCCGTCCTTCCCGTACGGGGAAACCATCAAGATCCCGGCCCCTGTAGCCGTCGTCCTCAACACCGAGCCCCTGAAGGACTTCGCCAACTGACGTACGGCAGGGCCTTTCGTCACCAGCCGAAGGCCGGGGCCACGTCGAAGATCGGCGGCAGGCTCCCGCCCGGGTCCAGGTTGACGAACGTCCTGCCGTACAGGGCGATCGCGTCGCCCATCGGAAGGTCGCGCAGCACCGTCGACTCCCCCGACGGCCCGCCCGTGTGCGGGTCCAGGTGCCAGAGGTGGGTGAACGCGCCCTGGGTCACCACCGCGATCCGGCCGGCGGTCCGGTCAACGCCGCCCAGGGCGCGGACCGACCAGTCGGGGTCGAAGGCGCGCCGCCACAGCCGACGGCCGTCCGTCAGGGAGTACGCCTCCAGTACCTCCCTCTTCTCCCGCTCCGGGACCGCCACGACCAGCACGTCGCCGAAGACCCGCCGCTTCCCGTCGTCCGTCGGGGCGTACGGGGCCTCCGCCGCGTTCCCGCGGGGGCGCCCCGCGTCGTCGAACAGCAGCAGCCGGTCGTCCGCGATGACCGCGGCCGGGCCCGCCGACACGATG
Source organism: Streptomyces sp. NPDC059851 (assembly GCF_042732005.1). Lineage (NCBI taxonomy): Bacteria > Bacillati > Actinomycetota > Actinomycetes > Kitasatosporales > Streptomycetaceae > Streptomyces > Streptomyces sp. NPDC059851. Next base: position 88,632 of record NZ_JBHWJJ010000013.1, read on the forward strand.
CGCGGGCGTCCGGGTCCGGCGGGGAGCGGGGCCTGCCAGGCGACGGCGCCCGTGCGGACGTCCAGCGCGAGCAGTTCGCCGCCGCCCTCCTTCCACGCCAGCGTGACCAGGACCCGGTCCTGGCCGGCGGCGGTCTCCTGGACGGTGGCACCGGGGCGGGGCAGCGGAGCCCGCCAGCGTTCGGCGCCCGTCTGGAGGTCGTGGGCGAGGACCGCCCCCGCCGTGGCCGACACGGCGAGCGAGCCGCCCGCCGTGACGGTCCCCACCGGGTCCGGGACCTCCTTCGACCAGCGCTCCTTGCCCTCCGCGAGGTCAACCGCCACGAGCCGGGTCCCGCAGGGCCCGCTACCCGCGGCCGCGCCCGTGGCCGCGCCCGTGGCCGCGGTCCCGGCGTAGGCGAGCACGCCGGTGCCGGACGGGGTGTCCGTGCTCATCCCGCACACCTTGGTGCCCTCGGGCGCGCTGTGGCCCCAGCCGCGCCGGCCTTCCCCGTCGTAGGCGGTCACGCCGTCCTCACGGATGCGGACCACGAGCCCGGAGACGGGATGACCGGCCCAGGAGCCGAGCGGCTTTCCTGACGCGGACCCCTCGGGGACCTGGTAGCCGAAGAGGTCCATGTGCGGGCCGCGCATCCACGAGAAGCCGTTCCAGCCCGGCCACAGCGCGGTCAGCGCGACGGCGACCGCCAGCATCCAGCCCACCGCGGACCGCCAGGGGCGGCCGCGCCGGGCGGCCACCCACAGGAGGCAGGTGCCGATCACGGCGAGCGGCGTGAACAGCATGAGCCAGCCCATGCCGCGCGGCACGTACACACTGCTCCACGCTCCGTCGGCCATGTCGACGGCCGCCAGCTTCGTGAGCAGGACGGCGTACAGCACGGTGACGGCGGTGGCCGCGCAGGCAGCGGCCAGCACGGCGTGGTCCCGGAGCCGCTTCGCGAGCGGCGGCCTGTCGTCCATGATCCCCCCTGGCCCGCAGCCTAACCCCCGGCCCGGCGGGGGGCCGGGGGCCGCCACGCCCACGGGGCGGGAAAGCCGGCGGTGTCCAGCGTCAGCGCGAACGGCTGGGGAAGCTCCAGCTCCTCGCCGAACGCCACGCGGTCGGCGTGCCGGTACGCGCCGTTCTGCGGTCCTGTGAACAGGGTGCTGGTCGGCCCGTGCTGGTCGAAGCCGTCGATCAGGAGACGGACCGGCACCGGCGCGTGGGCGTACGCCCAGAGTTTCATGGACGCCGCCGTTGAGGTCGTCAACGCCCCCGGGCCGCGGCCACGAAGGCGCGGATCAGGTCCGGGGACTTCACGCCGCGCTGCCGCTCGACACCGCTGGACACGTCCACGCCCCATGCGCCCGTGGTCTCCACGGCCCCGCGGACGTTGTCCGGGTGGAGGCCGCCGGCCAGCAGCCAGTGGCCGCGGGGGGCGGTGAACTCCGCGGCGGCCCAGTTCCACGGCGTGCCGGAGCCGGGGTCGGGGGCGTCGATCAGGAGCAGGTCCTCGCCGTACTCCCCGCACCGCTCCACGCGCCGCGCGGTGGCCCGCAGCAGGGTGCGCCCCTCGGCGCGCAGGGCCGCGTAGTACTCCGGGCCCTCGTCCCCGTGCAGCTGCACGCCCCGGACCCCGCTCTCCTCCGTGAGCCGCCGGACCTCCTCGACCGGCTGCCCGCGGAACACGCCGACCGTGAGGACGCCGGCCGGGACCCGCGCGGCCAGCTCCCGCGCCTCGGCGGCGCCGATCGTACGGGGGCTGCCCGCGGCGAAGACGAAGCCGACGGCATCGGCGCCGGCGGCCACGGCCGCGTCGACGTCGTGCGCGGTCTTCAGACCGCAGATCTTCACGAAGAGGTCGCTCATGCCCCCCAGTGAAACAAATGGTGGCGCCCCGACCGTCGTGATCTTGAAGACTGGGTGCCATGACCGACACGACGCACACCCTCACCACCGGCGGCCCAGACTCCGGCCTCGACGAACGGCTCAGCAAGGAGCTGGACGCCTTCAACAAGGAGGCGGCCGGAGGCATCGCCCCCGCCGAGTTCACGGTGCGCGTGAACGACGCGGACGGCGGGCTCGTCGCCGGGCTCAGCGGCTGGAGCTGGGGCGACCGGGCGGGCATCGCGATGGTGTGGGTGCGGGAGGACAGCCGCCGCGACGGCTGGGGCGGCAAGCTCCTGGCCGCGGCGGAGGCGGAGGCCGCGGCCCGCGGCTGCCGCACGATCATGGTGTCCTCGTTCACCTTCCAGGCGCCGGCCTTCTACGCCCGCCACGGCTACCAGGAGACCGCCCGTGTCCCCGGCTTCCCCGGCGGCCACGAGGACGTCTACTTCCTGAAGGCCCTCCCCGCCTGAGCCGCCACCGCACCGCAGCTTCCGGAGCGCCGCCCCCAGGGGTGGCGCTCCGCCCGTATCCGGGCACTGGGGCTGCTCCGCCCCTAGCCTGGAACGTGCACGCCCCAGGGCACGACCACCCCGATCCCGGGAGGACAACGGTGACGATCATGATCGAGCGTGACACCACGATGGAGACCCCGTCACCGCCGGCGTTCGAGCACCTTTTGCGAACCGTCGAGGAGATGCACACGCCAGACGGCTTCAAGGCCGAGCTCATCCGGGGGAAGATCGTCGTGTCACCGTGGTCCAAGCTGCGTTACTACCGCCCCATGCGGGTACTGCGCGAGCAGCTCGGGGCCCACGCTCCCGACGGGCACGTGGCGGACATCGCCCCCTTCCTCTTCCGGTTCCCGGCAGCCGCACGGGCTTACGGACCTGATCTCTTCGTGGCCGACGAGTCCGCCTTCGAGGAGGACGGCCGTCACGCCGACGCCGCCGCCCTCTCCCTGGTCGCGGAGTTCACCTCCGTCTCGACCAGGGATGCGGACTGGGCCGAGAAGCTGGAGGTGTACGGCCGCCTGGTGCCCGTCTACCTCGTCGTCGACATGCAGGAGTCGGAGATCACCTGCTTCTCCGACCCCTCACCGCACGGCTACCGCTCCCGGCAGACGGTGCCCTTCGGGAAGCCCCTGACCGTCGCGGAGCCCTTCGGCTTCGAGTTCGACACGGCCGGGTTCCAGTCCGCGTCCTGAAACGCCCGAGGGCGGCACCCCCTCCGGATGGAAGGGGTGCCGCCCTCGGTCGCGAACAGCCGATCAGCGCGGGGCCGATCAGAAGTCCATGTCACCGCCCGGCATGCCGCCCGGAGCGGCGGCGGCCTTCTCCGGCTTGTCGGCGATGACGGCCTCGGTGGTCAGGAACAGCGCGGCGATCGACGCGGCGTTCTGCAGGGCGGAGCGGGTGACCTTCGCCGGGTCGATGATGCCCTCGGCGATCATGTCGACGTACTCGCCGGTCGCGGCGTTCAGGCCGTGGCCCGGGGTCAGGTTGCGCACCTTCTCCACCACGACGCCACCCTCAAGGCCGGCGTTGACGGAGATCTGCTTCAGCGGGGCCTCGAGGGCCAGCTTGACGGCGGCGGCACCGGTGGCCTCGTCGCCCTCCAGCTCCAGCTTCTCGAAGACCGAGGAGGCCTGCAGCAGGGCCACGCCACCACCGGCGACGATGCCCTCCTCGACGGCGGCCTTCGCGTTGCGGACGGCGTCCTCGATGCGGTGCTTGCGCTCCTTGAGCTCCACCTCGGTCGCGGCACCGGCCTTGATGACGGCCACGCCGCCGGCCAGCTTCGCGAGGCGCTCCTGGAGCTTCTCGCGGTCGTAGTCCGAGTCGGAGTTCTCGATCTCGGCGCGGATCTGGTTCACGCGACCGGCGACCTGGTCGCTGTCACCGGCACCGTCGACGATGGTGGTCTCGTCCTTGGTGATGACGACCTTGCGGGCGCGGCCCAGCAGGTCCAGGCCGGCGTTCTCCAGCTTGAGGCCGACCTCCTCGGAGATGACCGTGCCGCCCGTGAGGATGGCGATGTCGCCGAGCATGGCCTTGCGGCGGTCGCCGAAGCCCGGGGCCTTGACGGCGACGGACTTGAAGGTGCCGCGGATCTTGTTGACGACCAGGGTCGACAGGGCCTCGCCCTCGACGTCCTCGGCGATGATCAGCAGCGGCTTGCCGGACTGCATGACCTTCTCCAGCAGCGGAAGGAGGTCCTTCACGTTGCTGACCTTGGAGTTGACGATCAGGATGTACGGGTCGTCGAGGGACGCCTCCATACGCTCCATGTCGGTGGCGAAGTACGCCGAGATGTAGCCCTTGTCGAAGCGCATGCCCTCGGTGAGCTCCAGCTCCAGACCGAAGGTCTGGGACTCCTCGACGGTGATGACGCCTTCCTTGCCGACCTTGTCCATGGCCTCGGCGATCAGCTCGCCGATCTGGGTGTCAGCGGCGGAGATGGAGGCCGTGGAAGCGATCTGCTCCTTGGTCTCGACATCCTTCGCCTGCTCCAGCAGGGCGCCGGAGACGGCCTCGACGGCCTTCTCGATGCCACGCTTGAGGGCCATCGGGTTGGCGCCGGCGGCCACGTTGCGCAGACCCTCGCGGACGAGCGCCTGGGCCAGGACGGTGGCGGTGGTCGTACCGTCGCCCGCGACGTCGTCCGTCTTCTTGGCGACTTCCTTGACCAGCTCGGCGCCGATCTTCTCGTACGGGTCCTCGAGCTCGATCTCCTTGGCGATGGAAACACCATCGTTGGTGATCGTGGGGGCGCCCCACTTCTTCTCAAGGACGACGTTGCGACCCTTGGGGCCAAGGGTGACCTTGACGGCGTCGGCGAGCTGGTTCATGCCGCGCTCGAGACCGCGCCGGGCCTCCTCGTCGAACGCAATGATCTTGGCCATCTGAAGTGGTCCTCCAGGACTGGGGTTCCCCCTGCGCCGGGCAGGCGCGCGGGGAGGGTGGATTGCTCCGGACCGCGCCTGCGCCCGCGACGGACGGCCTGCGTGCCCGGCGGTTCCTTCCCGCCGGACGCTGCGGGCCTCACCGACCCGGTCCCGTGTAGTAGCACTCTCCGCGGGAGAGTGCTAACGCCAATGATTAGCACTCGACCCCCGCGAGTGCAAGCGGCTTCGGACATCCCCGGCCATGCCGCCGGACGCCGCCGCCCGACGCCGACCGCTCCCCGCCCGGGACGCACGAAGGGCCCGCACCCCTCCTCAGGATGCGGACCCTCGTGTACGCGTCGGTGGCCGGTCGCGCCGGTCGCGCGGTCTCAGACGGCGAGCTTGACCATGTCCGCCTGCGGGCCCTTCTGGCCCTGCGAGATCTCGAACTCGACCCGCTGACCCTCTTCAAGGGTGCGGTACCCGTCCATCTGGATGGCGCTGTAGTGGACGAACACATCCGCACCACCGTCGACCGCGATGAAGCCGTAGCCCTTCTCCGCGTTGAACCACTTGACGGTGCCCTGAGCCATGCCTAACTCCCCTATTACTGGCCCTTGCGCGGGACCGCACTTCGCGGTCCCGGGTCAGAACTTGCGCCGGAACGCCTCGACCGCGGCTGAATGTATCTGCACCGGTGCTGTCTGCAACAGGTCAATCCGACGAGAATTCTGGACACACCGAAAGGGCCAAATAGGCCGAAAATTTATCGTATTCCCGGGCAACTCGGACCCGGCATATCGCGCCAAAGCCCCATACCGCACGTGCACATTGACTCAATGTCACCCCTCGCAGGGCCCGTTCATATGCAGCGGGCAAGAACAACGGAGGGGGCTTCCCCAACTCTACCGCGGCCAACCAAGCAGAATTACCCCCTCCGCTTAATGCCGGAGGGGGTAATCCTCGGAGGACGAATCAGCAGCCGCCGGCAACGGCCGGGATGATCGAAACGCCCGCGCCGTCCGGGGTCGCCGCCTGCAGGCCGCCCTCGAAGCGCACGTCGTCGTCGTTGACGTAGACGTTGACGAAGCGGCGCAGCTTGCCCTGGTCGTCCAGGACGCGCGCGGCGATGCCGGGGTGGTTCTGCTCCAGCGACGCGATGACCTCGGCGAGGGTCGCGCCCTCGGCCGGGACCTCGGCCCGGCCGCCGGTGTAGGTGCGCAGGATGGTGGGGATGCGGACGTTGACGCTCATGGCGCTACTGCCTTTCCGGTAGGGCGGGGATGGTCAGGCCAGGCCGGCGGCGCGGAACGCGTCCAGGCTGGGGCGGATGGTGGCGGTCTGCCCGCTGTCCGCGGCCACCGCCTCCAGGGTCTTCAGGCCGTCACCGGTGTTGAGGACCACCGTGGTCAGCGCGGGGTCGAGCCGCCCGCTCTCGATGAGCTTCTTCGTCACGCCGACGGTCACGCCGCCCGCCGTCTCGGCGAAGATTCCCTCGGTCCGGGCCAGGATCCCGATGGCCTCGACGACCTGCTCGTCCGTCACGTCCTCGACGTAGCCGCCGGTACGGCGCGCGATGTCCAGGACGTAGGGGCCGTCGGCGGGGTTGCCGATGGCGAGGGACTTGGCGATCGTGTTCGGCTTCTGCGGGCGGACGACGTCGTGGCCGGCCTTGAACGCGGTCGACACCGGGGAGCAGCCCTCGGCCTGGGCGCCGAAGATCTTGTACGGCTTGTCCTCGACCAGGCCCAGCCCGATCAGCTCCTGCAGACCCTTGTCGATCTTCGTCAGCTGGGAGCCGGAGGCGATCGGGATGACGATCTGGTCGGGCAGCTGCCAGCCGAGCTGCTCGCAGATCTCGTACGCCAGCGTCTTGGAGCCCTCGCCGTAGTACGGGCGCAGGTTCACGTTGACGAAGCCCCAGCCCTCGCCCAGCGGGTCGCCGATGAGCTCCGAGCAGAAGCGGTTCACGTCGTCGTAGTTGCCCTCGATGCCGACCAGGTCGCCGCCGTACACACCGGCCATGACGACCTTGCCCTGCTCCAGGTCGTGCGGGATGAACACGCAGGAGCGGAAGCCCGCCCGGGCGGCCGCGGCCCCGACCGCGCCGGCCAGGTTGCCGGTGGAGGAGCAGGAGAGCGTGGTGAAGCCGAAGGCGCGGGCGGCCTCGACGGCGATCGCGACGACGCGGTCCTTGAAGGAGTGCGTCGGGTTGCCGGAATCGTCCTTGACGTACAGCTTGCCGGTGACGCCGAGCTCCTTGGCCAGGTTCTCGGCGTCGACGAGCTTGGTGAAGCCCGGGTTCAGGCTGGGCTTGGCGGCCACGTCGGCGGGGACGGGCAGCAGCGGGGCGTACCGCCAGATGTTGTTCGGACCGGCCTCGATCGCGGCGCGCAGGGCCTCCGCGCCTTCGGGCGACCCGGTGCCGGCCGGGAACGCGTACGCGACCTCCAGCGGGCCGAAGCACTCGACGCAGGCGAAGATCGGGCCGAGCTCGAAGCGGGTACCGCACTCGCGACAGGAAAGGCCCGCGGCGGGGCCGAGATCGACGGCGGGCGCGGCGGCGGAGGCTCCGGCGGCAGGGGTGGCAACGGTCTGTGCAGCCATGATGGCGAGGCCCTTTCTCCTCATCTTCCCCATGGCGCATTTCGCCATGAGACGGAATTGGCACCTTCCCTAGCCGGGGACCTCGCTGCTGCTGCACGCAGTCGCGGGAAACCGACTGGAGGGTTGCCGGGGCTTCAACGGGCCGTGTCCCTCTGCCCCTCTGGATGAGCGGTATGGCGCCGGTCCGCGCGCTCGTGGCGCGCCGACGCGTTTGTTCGCGGGACCCCCGGCATGCGGCGGTCCATCGCGTTGTTCAAGACTGTAACCGAAGGCTCGGGTGGCTGAGACGGCTGTCCGATGCGCGAGATGGAGCGCTTTTCGGCCGGAACGGCCGGGCGGGTAGCAGAGGAAACAGGGAGTGCCGAACGTGCTGGAAGAGGTGGAGCGCTGGCTCGCGGACCGCTCCTGGTCCGTTGCCGACCGACCGCTCGACCAGCTCCTCGCCGCGAAACGGGCGTCGGGCACCACGGTCAGCGTCGTCCTGCCCGCGCTCGACGAGGAGGCGACGGTCGGCGCGATCGTCGAGGTCATCCGGCGCGATCTCGTCGACGGGCCCGCCTTCCCGCTCGTCGACGAGCTGGTGGTGGTCGATTCCGGTTCCACCGACCGGACCGCCGAGGTCGCCGCGAAGGCCGGCGCCCACGTGGTGCACCGCGACGAGATCCTGCCCCGCATCCCGGCCGTGCGCGGCAAGGGCGAGGTGCTGTGGCGTTCGCTGCTGGCCACCACCGGCGACATCGTCTGTTTCGTCGACGCGGACCTGCGGGACTTCTCGGCGTCCTTCGTCACCGGCATCGTCGGCCCGCTCCTCACCGAGCCGGACGTGCAGTTCGTCAAGGCGATGTACGACCGCCCCCTCGGCGACGCCCCCGGTCAGGGCGGACGGGTGACCGAGCTCGTCGCCCGGCCCCTGCTCAACCTGCACTGGCCCCAGCTGGCGGGCTTCGTCCAGCCACTGGGCGGCGAGTACGCCGTACGCCGCTCGCTGCTGGAGCGGCTGCCCTTCCCCGTCGGCTACGGCGTCGAGCTGGGCCTCCTGGTGGACGCGCTGCACACGGTCGGGCTCGACGCCCTCGCCCAGGTGGACGTCGGTGTGCGGCTCCACCGCCACCAGGACGGGCAGGCGCTCGGCCGGATGGCCGCGGCGATCTACCGGACGGCGCAGCTGCGGCTCTCGCGCGGACACTCCCCCGGCCACCGCTGGGGACACCCCCACGTGCGGCCGGTGCTGACGCAGTTCGAGCGCGGTCCGGAGGGGTTCGAGCCGCGCACGCACGCCGTGGACACGGAAGAGCGGCCGCCGATGGTGGAGATCGCGGAGTACGCGGTCCGCCGCGTCGCATGACGGCGGGCGTCAAAACGGTGTCAGGGGCGCGTCACGGGCGCGCCAGGGGCACATCGGGGGCGAGAACGGACGTTTGAGGCGGGGCGGGTCGGGCTAGGTTCGCCGCATGGCTTCCCACGTTCTCGTCGCAGCCAACCGCGGTCCGCTCTCCTACGTCCTCGGCCCCGACGGCACCCTCGACGCGCGCCGCGGCGGGGGCGGTCTCGTCTCCGGCCTGTCGGCCGCGCTCGCCGAGCAGCCGGACGCCCTGTGGATCTGCGCCGCCCTGTCGGACGCGGACCGCGAGGCCGTCCGCCGGGGCGTCGCCGAGCCAGGGGTGCGGATGCTGGACATCGACCCGGCCGTGTACGACGCCGCCTACAACGGCATCGCGAACTCGGTGCTCTGGTTCACCCACCACCACCTGTACGACACCCCGCGCACCCCCGTCTTCGACGCGGCCTTCCGGCGCCAGTGGGAGGCGTACACCGCCTACAACCGGTCCTTCGCGCGGGCACTGGCCGAGGAGGCGGCCCCGAACGCCTGCGTGCTCGTCCAGGACTACCACTTGGCACTGGTCCCGGGGCTGCTGCGCGAGCTGCGGCCCGACCTGCGGATCGCACACTTCACGCACACGCCGTGGGCCTCGTGGGACTTCCTGGCCATGTTGCCCGACGACGTCCGGCACGAGCTCATGTGGGGCATGCTCGGGGCCGACCTGCTGGGCTTCCACACCTGGGCCTGGGCCCACGCCTTCCTCGACTGCGCCCGCCTGGACGACGAGCGCGGCACGGCCGAGCCGCTCGTCACGGAGGCTGGCGGCGAGCGGTACGTCCGGAAGGCGATGCTCGGTCCGGTGCGGCACCCGCGCACCGACGTCGCCGTCTACCCGCTGGGCGTGGACGGCGACGAACTGCGCCGTCTCGCACTCCGGCCGGAGGTCGCGGACCGGTTGGCGGGGCTGCGCGCCGAGATCGGGGACCGCAGGACCATCGTCCGGGTGGACCGGACCGAGCTGTCGAAGAACATCGTCCGGGGACTGCTCGCCTACCGGGAGCTGCTCACCGCGCACCCGGAGTGGCGCGGGCGGGTGGTCCACCTGGCCTCCGCCTACCCCTCGCGCCAGGACCTGGAGGTCTACCGGTCGTACACGACCGCCGTGCGGGACCTGGCCGCGGAGATCAACGCGGAATTCGGCACGAAGACGTGGCAGCCGGTGCTGCTGTCGGTGCAGGACGACTTCGCCCGGTCCCTCGCGGCGTACCGGCTGGCGGACGTGGCGCTGGTCAACCCTGTGCGGGACGGGATGAACCTCGTCGCCAAGGAGATCCCGGTCGTGTCGGAGCAGGGCTGCGCGCTGGTGCTGTCCACGGGGGCGGGGGCGTACGGGGAGCTGCGGGACGATGCGGTGACGGTGAACGCGTACGACGTGACGGAGACTGCGGAGGCGTTGCACGCCGCGCTGTCCATGCCGGAGGGGGAGCGGTGGGAGCGGACGAAGCGGTTGGCCGTGGCCGCGACCGCCCTCCCGCCGGCGCAGTGGTTCACGGCCCAGCTGGCCGCCCTCCGGGCCGCCGCCGACCCGCGCTCCTGACCCGGCGCACGCTCGGACCGCGGCCGCGCCCGTCTCACTGACCCGGGCCGGTCCCGGTCTCCCCCTGTGTCAGGCGTGGAGGGAGGCGGCCAGGGCCGACAGGAAGGTGGTGATGGCGGCGGGGCCGGGGAGGACGAGGTCCGCGCGGGACGCCAGTTCCGGGACTTCCTCCGAGCCGCTGCACACCAGAAGGCCCGGCAGGCCCTCGGCCCTGCGCTTTTCCACGGCGGCGTACGCCGCGAGGTCGCCGAGGTCGTCCCCTGCGTAGAGGACCGCTTCGGCGTCCGTCTCCTCCAGGTACTCGCTCAGGGCGACGCCCTTGTCCATGCCCGGCGGCCGCAGCTCCAGCACGGCCCGCCCCGGCTCCACGATCAGCCCGTGCCGGGCGGCCAGCTCGGCCAGCGGCTCGCGCAGTACCGCGAAGGCGGCGGCCGGGTCCTCGGCGCGGCGGGTGTGGACGGCGAGGGCGCGGCCCTTCTCCTCGATCCAAGTGCCCTGCCAGGCGCCGATGGAGTCCAGGAACCCGGGCAGCTCGGCCCGTACGGCCGCCACCCCGGGGTGTTCGGCGGGCGCGTGCACGATGCCGGTGACGGCGTCCCAGCGTTCGGCTCCGTAGTGGCCGAGCACGACGAGGTGTTCCAGGCCCGGCACCCCGGCGAAGCCCCCGAGGCGGACGGCGACGCCCGCCGGCCGGCCGGTGATCACGGCGACGGAGGCGACCTCGGGGGCGAGGGCGGCGAGGGCGGGGACGGCGGCGGGGTGGGCGCGCGCCTGGTCGGGGTCGGGGACGATCTCGGCGACGGTGCCGTCGAAGTCGAGGGCGACGACGCTGCGGCGCGGTGCGCGCAGGAGGGCCGCGAGTCCCTCGCGGCCGGCGGCGGTGACGGGCATCGGCAGGTCGTGCGGACGGCTCCCCATGGGGACGACCCTAACGGCCCGGGCGGGCCACGGCTACGGCGCACGGGGACGTGTACCGGTACCGGTGGTGTGCGGGCCTCGGGCGCGGGTCTTCAGCGGCGGGCGCGCTGGGCCTCGCGGATGCGGCGGAGCCGGTTGACGGTGCCCGGGGAGTGGGCGAGGGCCCGCGGGTCGTCCATCAGCGCGTTGAGCAGCTGGTAGTAACGGACCGGGGTCATTCCCAGCCCTTCGCGTATCGCCCGCTCCTTGGCCCCGGGGCCGGGCCAGGTGCGTCCCTCGTACGCGAGCACCGCGGCCTCGGTGGCCGTGAGCTGCCCGTCGTCCGTCATACGGCCAGATTAACGCCGCCCACCGACACCCACGGGGCCGCCAAGCTCGGGTGGGTGTCGGTGGGCGGGGGTCAGGGGCCGCAGGCCGGGGGTTGCGGCCGGCGGCACCGTCCGGCGGTCAGGGGTTAGCCGTCGCCGGGGGCCTGGTCGCTGGGCCCCCGGTAACCGGGCTCCGGTCGCCGGTCGCCGGTCGCCGGTCAGGGGTTGTCGGTCGCCGGTCAGGGGTTGTCGGCCGTGCGGGCCTGGGAGGCGATGTCCTCCAGGACCCGCTTGGGGTCGCCGTTCGGCTGCACGGCCCGGCCGATGTTCTGCTTGATGTTCTCGCTCACCCCGGCCCAGGACTTCTTGCCGACCGGGTACAGCCGCGAGTTGGGCAGCGCGGTGAGGAAGGTCTTCATCTGCGCCGAGGAGCCCCCGGTGCTCGCCTCCATCGCCCGGTAGCCGCTCGTGGTGACCGGCAGCAGGTCGTACTTCTTGGTGAAGGCCGTCTGGTTCTTCGACTCGTAGAGGTAGTCGAGGAACTTCCCGGTCTGCGCGCGGTGCCCGTTCTTGAAGGCCATCACCCAGTCCGCGACGCCCATCGTCGGCTGGTCGGTGCCGTCGGCGGTCGGCAGGGGCACCATGCCGAACTTCACGCCCTTGGCCCCGGCCTGCTTCATCAGGGTCGGGTGGCCGTTGAGCATGCCGACCTCGCCGCGGGCGAAGGCGTCGAAGGCGGTCTGCCGGTCGGTCTTGCCGGGCTCGGTCGGCCCGGTCAGGCCCTGGCCGACCAGCTTGTCGCGCAGGAACTCGAAGGTCTTGACGTTGGCCTGGGCGTCGATCGCGTACGCCTCCTCGTTGTCGGTGTAGCCGCCACCGCCCGCGAGGAGCCACTGCATCGTCTCGGCCTGCGCCTCCTCGCGGCCCAGGGGCAGCGCGAAGGGGGTGGCGACGCCCGCGCCCTTGAGCTTCTTCGCGGCGGCCTCCAGGTCGGCCCAGCTCTTGGGCTGCCAGGCGCCCTTGGAGTCCTTGGGGACGATCCCGGCGTCCGCGAACAGCTTCTCGTTGTAGAAGAGCAGGCGGGTGCTGGAGACGAACGGCATGCCGTACTGGGTGCGGCGGATCTTGCCGGCGTCCGCGAGCGGCGCGAGGAAGTCGGCCTCGGTCTTCACCGACAGCAGCTCCTCGGCCGTGTACAGCTTGCCGGCGGCCGCGTAGTCGGCGTAGGCGCCGATCTGGGCGATGTCGGGGGCCTTCCCGGCCTTGACCATCGCGGCGACCTTGGCGTCGACCTCGGACCAGTTGTAGACGCTGACCTCGACCTTGACCTCGGGGTGGTCCTTCTCGAAGCCGGCCGCGAGGTCCTTCCACCAGGACTCCGAGGAGTTCTGCGGATTGTCCCCGTAGTCGGCCGCCACGACCCGGAGGGTCACCTCGTTGTCCCCGGTGACGCTTCCGCATCCGGTCAGTGCCGCCGCGGCCAGGCTCAGTGCGGCTCCGGTTGCGGCCAGGCGCAGGTAACGGCCCTTCACAGTTCTCGATCCATCCCAAGTTGTACGTACGATCCACGTAAGGTCTACACCACTTTGGCCTCTCCTCCCTATTCGGAGCCGATCCGGGCCGGAATTTGTATGGCAGCTCAACAATCCCCTCCAATGGACTAGACCTTTCCCGACCGAGCGAGCGAGACTGTCGACTGTGAAACCCGTGAAACACGTCATCGCCCTCGATGTGGGCGGCACCGGGATCAAGGCCGCCCTCATCGCCGAGGACGGCACCCTGCTCCACGAAGCGCGCCGCGCCACCGGCCGCGACCGGGGTCCCGACGCCGTCGTCGAGACGGTCCTGGACTTCGCCGCCGAGCTGTACGCGCTTGGCCGCGAACGCTTCGGGGCGGCCGCGTCCGCGGCCGGCGTCGCCGTGCCCGGCATCGTCGACGCCGAGGGCGGGACCGCCGTCTACGCGGCCAACCTCGGCTGGCGCGACGTGCCGATGCGCGAGCTGCTCAGCCGCCGGCTCGGCTCCCTTCCCGTGGCCCTCGGCCACGACGTCCGCACGGGCGGACTCGCCGAGGGCCGGATCGGCGCCGGCCGGGGCACCGACCGCTTCCTGTTCGTCCCGCTCGGCACCGGCATCGCCGGCGCCATCGGCATCGCCGGCCGCATCGAGGCCGGCGCCCACGGCTGCGCCGGCGAGATCGGCCACGTCGTGGTCCGCCCCGGCGGCCCGCCCTGCGGCTGCGGACAGCGCGGCTGCCTGGAGACCCTGGCCTCCGCCTCCGCCGTCAGCCGCGCCTGGGCGGCGGCCAGCGGCGCCCCCGACGCGGACGCCGCGGACTGCGCCGAGGCCGTGGCGTCCGGCGACGCGGCGGCCCGGGAGGTGTGGCTCACGGCCGTCGACGCGCTCGCCGACGGCCTGGTCACGGCGATCACCCTGCTGGACCCGAGCACGCTGATCATCGGTGGCGGGCTCGCCGAGGCGGGGGAAACCTTGTTCACACCGCTCAGGGCGGCCGTCGAGGAGCGCGTGACGTTCCAGCGGCTTCCCGACATCGTCCCGGCGGCCCTCGGGGACACCGCCGGATGCCTGGGCGCAGGGCTGCTCGCCTGGGACCTACTCGCCACGGAGGTACCTGCCTGATGGCCGGAAGCGCACACAGCACCGTTCTCTCCGGCGCCCGGGTGGTGCTGCCGACCGGGATCGTGGCAGGCGGGCGCGTCATCGTCGAGGGCGACCGGATCGCCGGCAGCGCCCACGAGAACGCGACCCTCGTCGACCTGTCCGGGCACTGGCTCGTCCCCGGCTTCGTGGACATGCACAACCACGGGGGCGGCGGCGCCTCCTTCACCTCCGGCACCGCCGAGGAGGTGCTGAGGGGCGTACGGACGCACCGCGAGCACGGCACCACCACCCTGGTCGCCTCCACCGTCACCGGCGACCTGGACGAACTGGCGCGGCGCGCCGGTCTGCTCGCCGAGCTGACCCAGCAGGGCGAGATCGCGGGCATCCACTTCGAGGGCCCGTTCATCAACCCCTGCCGCAAGGGCGCGCACAAGGAGGAGCTGCTGCGCGACCCCGACCCGGCGGAGGTCCGCAAGCTCGTCGACGCCGCCCACGGGGCCGCCCGCATGTTCACCCTCGCCACCGAGCTGCCGGGCGGGCTGGACTCCGTACGGCTGCTGGCCGAGCACGGAGTGATCGCCGCGATCGGGCACACCGACTCCACGTACGACCAGACCCGCCAGGCCATCGACGCGGGCGCCACGGTGGCCACCCACCTGTACAACGCGATGCCCGCGATGGAGCACCGGGCCCCGGGACCGATCGCCGCGCTACTGGAGGACGAGCGGGTCACCGTCGAGCTGATCAACGACGGCACCCACCTGCACCCCGCGATGCTGGAGCTGGCCTTCCACCACGCCGGCGCCCACCGCGTCGCACTGATCACCGACGCGATGGACGCGGCCGGCTTCGGTGACGGGACCTACCACCTCGGACCGCTGGAGGTGGAGGTGAAGCAGGGCGTGGCCCGGCTCGTCGAGGGCGGCTCGATCGCGGGCTCCACGCTGACCCTGGACACCGCGTTCAAGCGCTCGGTGACCCTGGACCGGCTGCCCGTCGAGTCCGTGGTCCAGGCGATCTCCGCCAACCCGGCCAAACTGCTCGGCCTGTACGACCAGGTGGGCTCGCTGGAGCCGGGCAAGTACGCCGACCTGGTGGTCCTCGACGCCGCGTTCGAGCTGAAGGGGGTCATGCGGCGCGGCGAATGGATCGTCAACCCGCTGTAGGAGACGGCGCGGCACGGCAGCGAACACGGCGGTTGGCCGCCGATCGGGGGTACCGGGCGGCGGAGGTGGGGGCGCACGGCCCGCAGGACTGGGCCGCCCGCTCCGTCTTTGACATGATCCCGGCACACACCGAGACCGGGACCTGAAAAGACCATGATCCTGACCGTGACGCTCAACACCGCACTCGACGTCACCCACCGCGTACCGAGGTTGGTTCCCCACACCACGCACCGGGTCACCGCCGTGACCGAGCGCCCCGGAGGCAAGGGCCTCAACGTGGCCCGCGTGCTGGCCGCGCTGGGCCGGCCGGTGACGGCGACCGGCTTCGCGGGCGGCCGCACGGGCGCGGCCGTACGCGAACTGCTCGCCGGCTGCCCCGGTGTGACCGACGCTCTGGTCCCCTGCGCGGGCACCACCCGGCGCACCCTGGCCCTGGTCGACGAGGCCTCGGGCGACACCACGCAGTTCAACGAGCCGGGCCCGCTGATCGGTTCCGGGGAGTGGGCGGAGTTCCTGGACCGGTACGGGGCCCTGCTCGCCGGCGCCGAGGCGGTGGCCCTGTGCGGCAGCCTGCCGCCGGGCGTGCCGGTGGGCGCGTACGCCGTCCTGGTCCGCGCGGCCCGCGCGGCCGGCGTTCCGGTGCTCCTGGACACCAGCGGCGAGGCGCTGCGCCGCGGGATCGCCGCCCGTCCCGAGATGGTCAAGCCGAACGCCGCCGAACTCGCCGAACTGACCGGCTCCCGCGAGCCGGTGCAGGCCAGCCGCGATGCCCGGCGCCGGGGCGCGCACGCCGTGGTCACCTCGCTCGGCCCGGAGGGCATGCTGGCCGCCACCGCTGAGGGCGCCTGGCGGGCGGCCCCGCCCCGGGCCCTGTCCGGCAACCCGACCGGCGCCGGGGATTCCGCCGTGGCGGGCCTGCTGTCGGGCCTGGTCGAGGGCCTGGACTGGCCGTCCCGCCTGGCCCGCGCGGTGGCCCTCTCCGCAGCCACGGTCCTCGCCCCGACGGCGGGGGAATTCGACGCCTGCACCTACGAGCAGCTACGGAAGACGGTCTGCGTCACCGGCAGCGACTGACGTCCCGCGGGCCGACTGAGAGCCGGTCAGCAGAGGCCGAAACCGGGGAACTTGGGTCCTCCCCGGCTCGTCGCGCCCGAGCCGCTCGGGATCGCGGAGCGAATCGATCTTCAACGGGGGGGGGGGGGGGGGGGGACAAAAAGGCCCCCCCCACCCCCTGGCAATAAAAAAA